>JAWKUA010000014.1 GCA_041398785.1 Planctomycetaceae bacterium
GGTAATCGCGTCGACGTCGGTCAACCTCGCGGAATTGCTGCGGCAGACCGGTCGACCGCAGGAAGCATTGTCAGTGGCCAACCGGGCCGTCGAGTTTGCGGAAGAGATCTACACCAATCAGGTCGAACCCGTCGACGCGAACACCACGCTGGTACCGGCTCACGGGTGCCGGGCACATGCCCTGCAGGCTCTCGGACGGTATTCCGACGCCGTCTCCGACTGGGACCGCATCGTCGCCGTTGCCAGGAATCCCGTCCGCCCGGCTCACTTCGTATCGCGAGCCTACTGCATGGTCCAGGCGAAGCAGTTCCACAATGCAGCGGCCGAAGCCATGCGGCTGGCAAGCGAATCTCAGGTTCACCCGGACAATCTCTACAACGTGGCCTGCATTCTGTGCCTGTCCGCTCCGGCGATGCCCGACACCACCGACGCGTCAAACAACGATCAGCCAACGCAGCAGCAATGCGTGGAAACCGCTTTGACGCTGCTGGAACAACTGAACCAGAGCAAGTACTTCGACGACGCTGCACGAGCCGCGCACGTTCGAGTTGACTCCGATCTGACCGTGCTGCACGACGAGCCGCGGTTCCGACAGTTGTTCCCCGCGACGCCGGATGCTCAAGACGTCCCGTAGATGCGATAAATCGCTGACCAACGGCCGATCGTCCGGGCCGGCTACTTGTCGGCCGGTGCGACTTCCGATGGCACCGACTTCAGGCCGACGGTGTTCACGGCGATGACGCGATAGATGTGCTTCGCGCCGGCGTCGGCGGTCGTGTCGGTGAATTGCATGGGCACCAGCGGCTGCGTGGGTGTGTCGCTGTACTGCAGATTCTGAAAGATCGGACGCCCGAACGGGTTGCGGGCGTTCTCCGGCACGCTGGCCAGAACCTTTCCGTCACGTTCGATGATGAAGCCTGCCAGACCGCTTTCGACGTCGGCTGCCGCATCCCAGCGAAGTTCGCTGCCGCTTACGCGCAGGTTGCCCGGTGCAGGCGGCGGAGTTGTATCGGCGACACTTGTGTCCCGAACATATTGCATCCAGCTTTGGGCAATCGCTTCGTTTGGCAGCCATGCTGCCTGCAGTGGATCGCCGTCGAAGTCTGCAGCCCGAACTGCTTCCGACCCGATGGGCTTCGCCAGCCAGATTCCATCCGCAGGCATGGCGTTAAGCGGTGCGCCGCTGGTTGCCGGAAGTCGAATGCTCAGACACGCGTCGAGCCACGGAATGGCGAAGTACCGCTGATTGCCACACTCGTGCGACGTCAGCGGATCGACGGCCACACCGATCAGACCGCCTCTGCCGCGAACTTCACCGAAGAATGCCTGGTTGGCGGGCCATACACCGGCAAAGCGCCCGTTCGTGTCCGTCACGCCTTCCTTCGTCCCGAGGTTACACATCACCGGGACGCGAAGCGCCGCGTCGGGCAACTCGTGATGTTTGATGGTCGATCGTTCCGGGTTCGGTTTCAGCAGGGGCACGCCGGAACGGAGCCACGCGGCCGCCACACGTTCCGGATGCATCAGCAGCATGCCGCCCGCCCAGTGTCCGCCGCCGCTGTGACCCCACAGTGCCCACGGTACCGTTGCAAGCTCCGGATGCCCGGACATCTCACCGAGATCTGCCAGGCACTTCTGAAACGCCGCGTCCGATCCATTGCGAGGATCGCACCACATCTGGCAGTCGGCTCCTTCAGGCTGTTCGTATGACGGAGCCAGCAGCGCACAGCCGTGCTTTTCGGCAAGCGCCTGCCAGTGCAGATCGAAGGCTCCCGTCAGTCCGGACTTGCACGAACCTTCGCCGCAACCGTGCTGATGGACAACGACGCCTCGCAATACATCGACGCTACCCGGAATCCAGATCGTGTAATTCACCGGAAAGATCAGCTCGCCCGGCTTGCTGGAACCCTCGTAGCGCACCCGGTAATACGGCGGGGTCGCTTCCGGAAAGACGTCGTACGGAGCGTTCTGTGCAACGACGACCGAGGGCAGAGCGAACAGCAATACGATGCTGTGACACAACGTCGAAACCGTGCGTGAGAACATCATGTGGACCCTGTCGCAAGCTGGATTTGGATTCACCGGAATGATCAACGCCGGCATTGTGAACAATCCGCCGCGTCGCCGGTACCGAATGAGCGTCGACGACAGCCGTCAAGCGCTGGTGAACGGTCTGGCTGTCGTCGCCATGAACTACAACGGGATGTTTCGTCAGGTGCGCGACAGCGGACGTCCTCAGATCGATTTGTCGCGACCACCGCCTCGCGCGTGGCTGTCGCTTGCCTTCACGAGCGTTGGCAAACAAGCTGTGCCGGTTCTGAACCGCTGATAACCCCGTTTCACGAGAACCGCGATGCAGCGACTTTCGATCGGTCCACTCTATTACGAATTCAGTCGTCACAATGAACCGCGGCTGACGATCCGGCCGGGCGAAACGCTGCAGGTCGAATCGGAGGACGCCTTTTCCGGACAGATTCGCACCAACGACGACCGGCGCGACAAGTCAAAACGCCCGTTCGGGAATCCTCAGACGGGCCCGATTCTGGTCGAAGGTGCCGGCCCCGGCGATACGCTGGCGGTCACGATTGACGACATCCAGCCACTGATCGGCCAATGCGCCACGCGCACCAGTGATCCCAGACAACTCGCGCAGTGGCTGGGCGACGATTGCCCGCACGGCACACATGTCTGCCCGATCCGCGACGGCCTGATTTACTGGAGCGACCGGATCACGCTGCCCTATCGGCCGATGCTGGGCTGCATCGGAACGGCGCCCGGCACAGGCGTTCCGACAACCGGTCCTGCCGGACCGCATGGCGGCAACATGGACATCATCGAAACCTGCCCCGGCAACACCGTGTATCTGCCGGTGTTTGTCGAAGGTGCCTACCTGTATCTGGGTGACGCCCACGCAGCCATGGGCCACGGCGAACTGTCGGCAAGCGGTCTGGAAATGCCGGCGCGCGACAACCATCACCGTGAACCTCCTCAGGAATCAGTCGATCCCCGCGCGCATTGAATCTCCGGACGAAATCATGACGATCGCAACAGGGTGTCCGATGGAACGGTCTGTCGCTCAGGCGTTTGCCTGGCTGATCCTGTGGATGGAATCTGACTACGGCTGGAACCGCTGGCGCTACGACCTGCTGACTCATGCGGCACAGATTTCGGTCGGGTACTACGACATCGGAACCGTCGCCACAAAGATCGCAAAGTCCCTGGTGCAACTGTCCTGAACGAAGTCGTCCTGATAACGGAACCCGGATCTGATGAACGAACGCGAACTGAACAACCGCACTGTTCTGGTCACCGGAGGTTCGCGGGGCATTGGCCGCGAATGCTGTTTGCGACTGGCCGAAGCCGGCGCGAAGGTCGCGGTCAACTACCGAGCCGGCGCCGAAGCCGCCCGCCACGTTGTGGAACAGATCCGCGCCGGCGGCGGAACAGCGATTTCCTGTCCGGGCGATGTCTCTCAGCCCGCTCAGGTCGATGCGATGATTGCTCAGGTCCGAAGCGAACTGGGTCCGATCGAATTACTGGTCAACAATGCGGGTGTGTTCGAATTCACGACACACGACAGGGCTTCGTTCGAAACCTGGAAGACGATGCTGGATATCAATCTGACGGGCTGTTACCTGACCACCTGGGCGGTCAAGGACGAAATGATCGAACGTGGTTTCGGGCGCATCGTGAATGTCTCGTCGATCGCCGGCCTGGTGGCTCGCCCGATGTCGATTGCCTATTCGGTCAGCAAGGCGGGTGTTGTGGCACTGACACGCAGCCTGGCGGCCGCCGTCGCCGAACACAATGTTCGCGTGAATGCTGTCGCCCCCGGATTGGTCGACACGGAGATTCTGTCCGGCGTCGATCACGATTCTCTGAATGCGCTGATCGCATCGACTCCGATGAAACGCATCGGAAACGCGAAGGAAATTGCGGAACTTGTCCTGTTCCTGCTGTCCGAACGGTCCAGCTTTACGACCGGCCAGACGATCGTTGCCAGCGGCGGTCGAGTGATGCTGCCATAACAGGCGTCCGGACAACACTGAACAGTGATCCGACCAATGACCGGCGCTGCATGCACACCGGGAATCGTTGAGCGCCCGTTGTTATACTCTGGACCTTGCAACTCCGCGAAGCCCGTGCGTATCCTGCATATCCTTCCTCACGGATTTCTGGTTCACGCCCGAAACTGCCTTCCTGTGTAATGCCGCCCGTAGCCATAAGGAGTCCGACATGACCGACGCCGGACTGACATGGCGCAGTGTCTTCGGAACTCCGCTTTGTGCCGCCGTCCTGACACTGGTGACCGGCGGTGCTTCTGCCGCTCCTCCCGATCCGCTGCTCACGACCGTGTTCCCGGCCGGATGTTCGGCAGGCACGACGACGGAACTGACGCTGTCCGGCACTGATCTTGAGGAACTGCGCACGGTGCAGTGCAATGCCGACGGAGTCGCGTTTGAATTCGTGGAAGCGAATCGCGTTCGCATCAGCGTGCCGGACGATGCGGTTCCGGGGTACTACGACATTCGGGCTGTGACGTCGCATGGAATCAGTTCGCCGCGAACCTTCGTGATCAGCCATCAGGAGGAGTTCACCGAAACGGAACCGAATTCCGGGCTGCCGGACGCTCAGCGGGTTCCGATGAATGCCGTCATCAACGGACAGATCAGTGAATCGGGTGATGCTGACTGCTTTCGCTTCGACGCCGTCGCCGGGCAGCGAGTGATCATCGACTGCGCGGCCCGCCGGATCGATTCCCAACTGCGTGCCGTCCTGAAAGTGTTCAGCGATCAGGGTCGTCAGCTTGCCGTAAACCGCGGTTACTTCGGCGTCGATCCGCTGATCGATTTTGAAGTTCCCGCGGACGGGCCATACATCGTCCAGGTGCAGGACCTGACGTCAGCCGGCGGCGGTCAGCATCTCTATCGGCTCGACATCAGCAGCACACCGCGCGTCCTGTTCACTCGGCCGGATATCATTCAATACGGCCAGTCAGCGAAGGTCGAATTGTTCGGCTGGAACCTGAGTCCCGGTTCCAAAACGAACATCGCTCCGTCAGGGACACTGCAAACGGTCACGGTCCACCTCCGGGCACCGCCGAAACCATCGGCATCGGGCGATTCTTCTGAGACGGTTTACACAGCGACATCGTCAAGCCCCGCGATCGCGCAAAGGCCGCCGGCGTCAGCGGCGGTGAGCGACGAATTTGCCTGGCACCTGCCTCATTCGTCGGCGGCGATCACGTTCGGGCTGACCGACGTTCCCGTTGTCGTCTCCCGCGCCGGGATCCATTCACCAGAGTCTGCGCAGAATGTCCAGGTACCATGCATCGTTGCAGGACAGCTTGCGGAATTGCACCAGCAGGACTGGTTCGCATTCGATGCTCGGCGCGGTGAGGTCTTCCACATCGAAGTCATCGCCGATCGCCTGCAGTCGCCGGTTGATCCGGAGATCAGTGTCTGCGACGAAACCGGCGATCGGGAACTGGCCTGCTTCAGAGACGAAGTGCGAAACATCGGCGGGACGATGTGTTCGACCAGTCACCTGGACCCGTGCGGTCGCTGGGTTGCTCCGGTGGACGGCAGGTTTCTGATTAACGTCCGAAACATCGGCGGCGGAGCTGCCAGGGATCCGCGTCGAATTTATCGGCTCAGCGTTCGCCGCGAGGAACCGGGATTTCAACTGGTGGCGGTACCGCGCCGCGATGGATTCGGACGCGTGAATCTCCGTCGCGGAGGACGGGAAATTCTCGACATCGTCGCTCTGCGTCAGCGCGGTTTCAGCGGGGCGATTCGAATTTCCGCGGACGATCTGCCGTCGGGTGTCGAATGTCCGGATGTGTGGCTGGGGCCGGATGTCGAACGCGGCGTGATCGTTGTGTCGGCGGACCAGGCGGCCGACGACGCACTCGGAGTTCTCAGACTGACCGGGACGGCCGAAGGTTGCGACGCAGTTTCCGTTCGGTCGGCCACCGTGGTCAGACCGGACACTCCGCAGGTCTGGAGCCGGCTGACGTCACAGACGCCGCTGGCCGTCACCGGCGATGCGCCGCTGGCGGTCACCGCAAGTGCCGAAGAAATCCTGGAACACCATATCTACGGACCGTTGCAGGTTGAGCATGCTCCGGGCAGTGTGCTGGACGTGGCGGTGCAGATCGATCGGCGCGACGGCGACCAGGGGGCTCCCGTGCGACTTTCCGCGGTCGGCCTTCCCGCACTGATTCGTGATGAAACGGCCGTGATTCCGCAGGGACAGCACAGGGGCTATATCAGCTTCTACCTGCCGCCGTCGCTTGCTCCCGGCCGCTATTCGCTGGCCATTCAGGCGGAAACAACAGTGCCGACTCCCGACCAGAAGTCCGAGCAAATCGTCGCTATCAGCAATGCTGTGACGTTCCGCGTCAAGCCGGCCGCGTTTCTTATTGAAGCTGATCGATTCGCGCCGAAAGTCGTGCAGCGCGGGGAGACGTTTCAGATTCGGTACGCATCGCGGCGGCAGAACGGCTTTATCGGGAAGATGCACACGGAACTCGCGGCCCCCGGAGTCATCACCAATGTTCCCGGACTGCGCAGCCGCGGCGAAACGTTCGTCGGGCAGACGGATACCGGTTCGCTGCAGATTGAAGTCAACGCTGACGCGCCGCTGGGACATCAGCAGTTTCTCAGACTGTTTACCGTTGGTGTCGTGGAAGATGAGCCCGTGTTTTTTGGCAGTTGTTTTGTGCCTCTGGAAGTTGTGGAATGAAGCATCCCATGACCGTGACAACAACAACTCGCGCTGTGCTGCTGTTACTGGGAGTGCTGGTTCCGCTCGGTTCCGGAGCTTCCGCCGCGGACAGCGTACCGGTTCGGTTCGCGACGGATGTCGTGCCGGTATTGACTCGGCTGGGTTGCAACGGCGGCGGCTGTCACGGCAAGGCCACTGGCCAGAACGGATTTCGCCTATCGCTGCTGGGCTTCGAACCCGACTTCGACCATGAGGCGATCGTGCGGGAAGGCCGCGGTCGTCGGCTGTTTCCCGCAGCTCCGGAGCAAAGTCTTCTGCTGCTGAAGGCGACTGCCGCATCACCGCACGGCGGTGGAAAACGGCTCGATCCCGCCAGCGACGATTACCGACTTTTGCTGCGGTGGATCGTCGAAGGTGCCCGCCCGGCGGATGTGTCTGATCCGACAATTGAACGCATTGAAGTGACGGCGCCCGAACAGACGCTGACCCCCGGTTCGTCGATACAACTGTCCGTCGTCGCGTGGTTCTCGGACGGCACTTCACGCGATGTCACGCGGCAGTCAGTATTTCAGTCCAACGAACCCGATATCGCCGACGTGGACGAAAGCGGTCTGCTGACGACCGGCACTCAGGCCGGAATCGTCGCCGTGATGGCTCGGTTCGGAGACCAGATTGCTTCCTTCGGCACAGTTTTGCCGTTCGCGCGTGACGCAGCGGCGGCTGCAGAAGCCGAACGAAGACTCAGTGAACTCGAACAGGTCGTCGGCGATTCTGAATTCGATCGCTTGCTGATGCAGCAGTGGCGGCGACTGGGAATTGTGCCGTCGGAGCCAGCGGACGACGCCACGTTTCTGCGCAGGGCCACGATCGACATCTGCGGCACGCTTCCCACGGTGGCGGAAATTCAGGACTACACCAATGATGTCCGTCCCGATAAGCGCGCCCGTCTGATCGACCGACTGTTGGAGCGGCCCGAATACGCAAGCTACTTCGCACTGAAGTGGGCCGATATTCTTCAGAATCGCGGTGCCGGATATTCCACCAGCCGCCAAAGGGCCGGGACAACACTGTTCGCCGGCTGGGTTCGTGATTCGCTGGCCGCCAACAAGCCGTATGACCAGTTTGTGTCCGAGATTCTGACTGCCAGCGGAAGCCAGAGCGAGAATCCGCCGACAATCTGGTATCGCACGGTTCGTAAGTCGCCGGAGTACGTGGAATCGGTGGCTCAGGCGTTTCTGGGTGTTCGCATTCAGTGTGCTCAGTGTCATCATCATCCGGCGGAACGGTGGAGCCAGGCGGATTACTACGGCCTGGCCGCCGTGTTCGCACGCGTTGGTCGAAAGGGCGGATTTGCCGATGCCGAAGTCCCGACGAACGAAACGATTTTCGTCAGTGACACGGGACAGGTTGTGCATCCGAGAACTCAGGAAGTGCTTCGTCCCACGGCACTCGGCGGCGAAATCTTTGAAATCCGCCGCCATGAAGATCCTCGCGTCAAACTCGCCGAATGGATGGCACGTCCTGACAATCCCTTCTTCGCGCGGACGATGGTCAATCGCATGTGGGCTCACTTCCTGGGTCGCGGGATCATTCATCCCATCGATGACGCCCGCAGCACGAATCCGCCGAGCAATCCGGAGCTGCTGGATGCTCTGTCAAACGACTTCATCGCCAGCGGTTTCGACATCAAACACCTGATTCGCAGGATTGCCGGCAGCTATGCCTACCGGCTGGAATCAATTCCGAACGACAGCAATGCCGGAGACACACAATCCTTCGCGCGCTTTTATCCCCGGCGACTGCCGGCGGAAGTTCTGCTGGATGGATTCAGCCAGGTTCTGGAAGTGCCGACGGAATTTCCGGGAGGCATCCCCGTCGGAACGAGAGCGATCGATCTGCCGGATGAAAATGTTCCCGCCGGCTTTCTGGATGTTTTCGGCCGCCCGGCGCGGATGTCGGCCTGCGAATGCGAACGAGTCGACGCGCCGGCGCTGACTCAGGCGCTGGAACTTGTGAACTCCGCCGAGATCCAGCGAAAACTCGTGCATGAAGACGGATACGCTCAGCGCGTGGCAGCCGGCAATCAGCCTGCTGCGCGGCAAGCCACGGAAATGTTCCTGAAGACTCTGGGAAGACCGCCGCGCCCCGAAGAACTTGACGTGGCTGTTGAGTTTCTGGAATCACAGTCGGACAAGGCCGAAGCGTGCCGCTCGCTGCTCTGGTCACTGCTCGCGACGAACGAATTTCTGTTCAATCATTAACACCGCCGAAGGGGAGCGGCATTCGTTCGCTCTTGTCGGGGAGACTTCCATCGTGCTGCAACTTACCGGTCCATCGTTCCGGAACTGCGCCGGATTGACGCGTCGCAATCTGCTTCAGATCGGAATCCCCGCACTCGGACTGGGACTGTCCGACCTGCTGCGTCGGGAAGCCCGCGCCGCCGAATCCGGTCGTGCGGCCGGCGGCAAGTCGATCATTGTGTTCTGGACTGACGGCGGTCTCAGTCAGCAGGACACCTATGACCTGAAACCGGATGCTCCGGCGGAGTATCGCGGCATGTACTCGCCGGTCACAACATCCGTTCCCGGGCTGGTCCTGGGCAATCTGCTGCCGATGCAGGCTCAGGTGGCGGACCGGTTTTCCATCGTCCGTTCCGTCCATCATGAAAACGGCATTCACGCGCCGTCGTCGCACTGGATGCAAACCGGCTACTTCGGTCCGACTCTGGCTCGCAACGCGCCGCAGAAGCCGTCGTTTGGATCGGTGATTTCCAGAACGCTGGGTTCCCGGCAGCCGCCCATGCCCGCGTACATCACGATGCCCAAATCGGAAGCGTTCGGATATCAGGGTGCCGTCTATCTCGGGAAGGCGTTCAATCCGTTCGAGGTGATCGCCGACCCGAATGACGCGGAATTTCAGCTTCCGAATCTGACACTTCCGGCCGGTCTGTCTGTGAGCAGCGTTGAGTCGCGACGATTTCTGCTGAAACAGTTCGATACGCTTCGGCGCGACATTGACGACAGCGGTGTGATGGACGGACTGGACACCTTCAAGACTCAGGCACTGACCATGGTTGCCGACGACCAGATGCGGGCTGCGTTCGACATCGGCTCCGAAAAGTCCGCATTGCGGGATCAATACGGTCGCCATCGGTACGGCCAGAGTGCGCTGCTGGCGCGGCGGCTGATTGAAGCGGGAGCACGCTGCGTCAACATCAACACCGGCAACTGGGACCATCACGACAACATCGCGAAAGGACTGGAAACACACCTGCCTCCTCTGGATCGCGCGATCGCCACATTGATTCAGGATCTGGAAGACCGCGGAATGCTGAACGATGTGATCGTTTACTGCGTCGGTGAATTCGGACGCACTCCGAGGATCAACGGTCATGCCGGACGCGATCACTGGTCGGACTGCTTCAGCGTATTGCTTGCCGGCGGAGGAATTCAGGGCGGACGAATCGTCGGCGCCAGTGAGAAATGGGGCGGCAGCGTCGCCGAACGACTGGTCACACCGCTCGACCTGCTGGCAACGATCTACAACGTTCTGGGAATCTCGCCGGGGACACACTTCGACGATGCCAGCGGCCGACCGATCAGCATCACCGGCAGCGGCAAACCCATTCACGAACTGCTGTAACCCGCGCAACGCTCAGGCCCGCGGCGCGGACTTCCGCCTCCGGCCAGGAACGACGACGACGGATCGCCGCGGAATGCGCCGACCAGACTCCGTGCGTTCGCCCCGGCAGAATTTCAGCTCACGCGACAGGATTGGCTGCGTCGAAATGCGTATGATCTCGCTGGCCCGCGTTTCTGAGCCTGCACGTTCACAGACAACCGCCATTCCATGGAAAACGTCACGCAGATTCTGCATCAGGTCGAAGCGGGTGACGCCGGGGCGGCGGCGAAACTTCTTCCGCTGGTCTATGACGAATTGCGGCGGCTGGCCGCAAGGCAAATGGCGGTCGAAAAGGCAGGCCATACGCTGCAGCCCACGGCGCTGGTGCATGAAGCCTGGCTGCGGCTGGCGGGCGATGCTTCGTCTCAGCAGTGGAACAGTCGCGGGCACTTTTACGCAGCGGCCGCTGAAGCCATGCGCCGCATTCTGATCGAATCGGCTCGCCGGAAGGCCAGTCTGAAGCGAGGCGGCGAACTCAACCGGGTGGAACTGCCGTTTGAGGCGATCGCAACATCGCCGGAAAATGACTGGGCGGGTCTGCTGTCGCTGGATGAAGCCCTGACGAAGCTTCGGGATGTCGACTTTGATTGCTACCAACTGGTGATGCTGCGATTTTTCAGCGGCCTGACCGTTGAGGAAGCTGCGCGGTCGCTCGACGTGTCTTCACGCACCGCGAAACGCAACTGGAATTACGCCCGGGCGTGGCTGCAGCGGGAAATTGACAGCGAACCTGCGGATCCGCCGTCATAATCACAGCCGGGTCAGGCGGCAGGCGTCATGATGAACAACCGGGAGAAATCGATCTTTCTCAACGCGCTCGACATCGAGTCGGATGAGGAACGGTTCGCCTACGTGAACAGCGCCTGCGGGAATGACCCGGAACTGCGCCGTTCGGTGCAGTCGCTGCTGGCGTCTCACGAAAAGCCGTCAGGCCTTCTGGATGACAGCAACGATCCGCGCGCGGAACTGCACCGGCATGTGCAGCAGGCTGCCGAAGCGTTCGAGTTGTCGAATTCCGAATTTGACGCGGACGGGTCGTGTTCGGTGGATCGAACCGGTGAAACGATTCGCGGCTTTCGCCTGATGGAAAAACTCGGCGAAGGCGGTTTCGGGCAGGTCTATGTGGCTCGCCAGGACCAGCCGGTCAGACGCGATGTGGCGATGAAACTGCTGAAGCCGGGAATGGATACAAAAGAAGTTCTGGCACGATTCGAAGCGGAACAGCAGGCGCTGGCACTGATGAATCATCCGAACATCGCTCAGGTGTACGATGCCGGTGCGACGAAGGAAGGCCAGCCGTTCATCATCATGGAACTGGTCCGCGGTGTTCCGATCACAACCTTCTGCCGGAAGAAGAAACTGTCGCTTCAGGAGCGGCTGGCGCTGTTTGCCGATGTCTGCAAAGCCGTGCATCATGCGCACCAGAAGGGCGTCATTCATCGCGACCTGAAGCCTTCGAACGTGCTGGTGGCGATGCACGACACGACCGCTGTCGTGAAGGTGATTGACTTCGGAGTCGCCAAGGCCATCAATCAGCCCCTGACGGACAAGACAATCTACACGCGGTTCGCACAGCTGATCGGGACTCCCATGTACATGAGCCCCGAGCAGGCGGAGATGAATGCGTTTGATGTCGATACCCGCAGTGATGTCTATTCGCTGGGCGTGTTGCTGTATGAGCTGCTGACCGAATTGACGCCGTTCGATCAGATGCGAATGCAGACCGCGTCGTTCGACGAAATGCGGAAGATGATTCGTGAGGAAGAGCCGCCTCGCCCGAGTCTGCGGCTGTCGACGGCACGTGCGATGAAAGTGGAGACCGGGACGGATGTTGTCGCGGACCGGCTTGAGCTTGCCGGCCGCCTCCGCGGGGATCTTGACTGGGTGGTGATGAAGGCTCTGGAGAAGGATCGAGTCCGCAGGTATGACACGGCCGCGGACCTGTCTCGCGACGTGCAGCGTTATCTGAATGCGGAGCCGGTGGTCGCTCGTCCGCCTTCGCAGTGGTATCGATTCCGAAAGTTCTACGGCCGCCACCGGCTGGTGCTTGTGGCGACTTCGGTCGTTCTGTTTTCGCTGGTGAGCGGCACTGTCGTCAGCACGTGGCAGGCCATTCGGGCAACACGTGCACAGCAGGAAACCGAACGGCTGAGGCGGGAAGCGGTCGATTTTGCTCAGCGCCTCCGGGACGCCAACATCCTCCTGGTCAGCGCGCGAGCCAACTTCGATCAGGGGCGGATTCAGCAGGCTTTTGAAGACTACACGCGGGCCACGGAGTTGTCGCCGGACCACTTTCTGACCTGGGCCGGCCGAGGTTCGCTGCTGGCGACACTTGGAGCCTGGAAGCCGGCCGCCAGCGACTACGCGAGGGCAATCGCGCTGGGAACGCCCGCCGACGATCCGTCCTGGTGGGGCGTGCCGCAGTTGTGTTTCTATGCGGGGGAACGCGAGGCGTACGCGGCGATCTGTGATTCGCTGTCCGACAAACTGGATAAGTCGAAGGATGCGGCGCTGATCACGCTGGCGTGTCGGTCCATCTGCCTGCAGCCGATCGAACAGGATCGCGCGGCATCGCTGGCGGCACGCCTGGAGTCGCTGCTGGAACATTCCAATCCGCCGCGACCTCCATTCGGCCCCCCGGATGACCGAGCGCGTGGTCTTCCGGAAAATGACCGGCAGCGTCCGCCGGCGCCGGGTCGACCGTTCGGCCCGGGCGTTCCGCAGCTCGGCTTACCGCGCGAACTGACCGCGTATGCCGCAGCCATGGCCCACTACCGAAACGGCAACTTCCACCGGGCAAAGGAACTGCTGCAGTCCAGCCGCCGCGATTCGTTCTTCGGCGCCGGTGCAATGCAACTCGCGATGCCGCTGTTGTCGCTCGTTCAGCACCGGCTAGGCGAAACCGATGCCGCCCGGAAGTCACTTTCCGCCGCGACCGCCGAACACACGAAGTGGATTGAAAGCATGAGCACGTCCGGTACCGCACGGTTTCCGTGGTTCGACGGCGTGGAAGCGTACATCCTGCTGTCGGAAGCGTCCCTGCAGATCAACGGTCGGCCTGTGGATCCGGCGCCGATGGCGAAGCTGGAATCCGCCGCCCGGGCGATGCTCAGACGCTGAATCCCGCAGACGATCAGTCCTCTGCGAAGCGTCTCGGTTCGCCGCATCTTTGTCCGTTTGGGATTTTCGCGAAATGTGCTGTCACCTTTCTCGCGCAAATCTCGCACGTTAATCCCGGAGCCCGGAGTTCACGACTTTCCCCATGCCCGAGGAGCTGGAATGAACAGGTATCTTCTTGCTGCAACACTTTCAGCGACGGTTTTGTGTGGTCTGCATGCCAGAGCCCAGGATGGCGAACGCGGTTCCCAAAACGCGACCATTGATTCTGCACTGGCAAATCCCAAAGTCGGCCTGTCCGTCAACAAGCCGCAGGCGATGGCCGGCTATGTTCTGGTCGCACCGATGAATTCCACGTCGACCTACCTGATCGACAATGAAAGCCGGGTCGTCAACGAATGGAAAAGCGACTACACACCCGCGCTAAGCGCCTATCTGCTGCCGAACGGGCACCTGCTGCGACCCGGTGCCGAAAGAAGGTTTCCCGGCGGCGGGCCGGGGCGTCCCGCAGAACCGGGCGGACCCGATCGACCCGATGGTCCTGACGGCGATCGTCGCGGTCCGGAGGCTCCCGGTGAACCGGACAGACCGGACGGTGATCGTCAGGGGCCGGGTGCCGCCGACGGTTTTGGTCCGGGCGGATTTCGTCCGGGAGGACCGGGTGGAATTGCTCCGGGAGCGGGTGGTCGAATTCAGGAATTCGACTGGGACGGCACTCTGGTGTGGGACTTTTCGTTCACGGAGACATTCCGCGATACGAAGTACTCCCGGCTGCGCCCTCACCACGACATTTGCCCGTTACCCAATGGCAACGTGCTGGTTGTCTGCACTGATCCGCACACGAAGGAAGAATCGATCGAAGCCGGACGCCTGCCGACGATTGCTCCCGAAACGCTGCAGGCCGACGCCATTCTGGAAATCAAACCCGCCGGCAGGGACGGAGGCGAAGTTGTCTGGGAATGGTATGCCTGGGATCACCTGATTCAGGAAGTTCACAAAGAAAAGAGAAACTACGGCGACGTTTCAGAACATCCGGAGCTGGTCGACATCAATTTCACCAGCGGGATGATGGATCGCATGATGCAGGATCCGGAACAGCTCGCCAGGCTGCGTTCCCTGGGGTACGTCGGCGGCGGCACGGCAGCGCCTCCGCCGGGAGCAGCACCGGACGGCGCCGGTGGCCGTGACGGACAGAATCCGCCCACGGACGGCGATAGTCGCGGGTCAGGTCGCGGCGGGCCAGGTCGCGGCGGGCCAGGCGACGGTGGCGACTGGATGCATGTGAACTCCGTCGCGTACAACCCCAGGCTCGATCAGATCATGATCAGTGTGCATGAATTCAGCGAAGTATGGATCCTCGACCACAGCACGACGACCGACGAAGCGGCTTCACATTCCGGCGGCAAGTCAGGGAAGGGCGGTGACCTGCTGTACCGCTGGGGAAACCCAAGAGCCTATCGCAGCGGAACGAATACGGACCAACAGCTCTTCGCTCAGCATTGTGCTCACTGGATTGCCGACGGCCTTCCCGGCGCCGGAAACATGCTGGTCTTTAACAACGGCGGCAATCGTCCGGACGGAACGTATTCGTCCGCGGATGAAGTCGTCCTGCCTCTCGCGGATGACGGCACGTACGAAAAGGAAGAGTACGTTGCCTTTGAACCGTTCCAGGCCGAGTGGCGATTTGGTTCGAAGGACACGCCCGAGTTCTTTTCGATGCTGATTTCGGGCTGTCAGCGTCTTCCCAACGGCAACACATTCATCTGTTCGGGCACTCAGGCTGTGCTGTTCGAAGTCACGCCGGATGGAGACGTGGTCTGGGTTTACAAACATCCGGGTGCCGGCTTTGGCTTCGGACCGGGCGGCCCCGGTTCCATGTTCCGCGGGCTCGTGCCCGGCTTTCTGGCGGGAATGCTGGGTGTCGACGAAGATCAGCAGGCGAAGATCAAGGCTCTACAGGACGACGTCGACATGAAGCTGAAAGACCTGCTGAGCGAAAGTCAGTTCAGGCAGCTCAACGCAGACAATGGGTTTCCCGGTCCGCCAGGCTTCGGTCCTCCCGGTGGCTTCGGACCTCCTGATGGTGCCGGACCTCCCGACGGACAGAGCCCTGATGGAAGAGGCCGTCGTGGTCAGGGGCGCGGTGGACGCGGGCGAGGCGGATTTCCGGCACCTCCCCGTGTCGGCGAAGTTCTTACTGAAGCAAGGCAGAAGGAACTGGAGCTGACGGACGAGCAAACGGCAAAGCTGGCGGAGATTCAAAAGGACGTCACAGCCCGGCTGGACGCGATTCTGACGGACGTTCAGCGTAAGCAGATCAGCGACATGGAAAACATGTTCGCCGGCGGAGGCGGACCGGGCTTTGCACCTCCGGGCTTTGGTCCTCCCGGCGGCGGCGGTCGCGGCTTCGGGCCTCCCGGTGGTTTCGGCGGACCGCCTCCCGGCTTCGGTCCCCCCGGTGCAGGCGGTGACAACGGCGGCGGTCCAGGGCGCGGGTTCGGCGGACCGGGGCGTCGCGGGCCGGGCGGTCCCGGTGGTCCCGGCGGAATTTTTCGGGCCTACAAATACGCCGCGGACTACACCGGATTGCAGGGTCGTGATTTGACGCCCGGCAAAAAGCTGAACGAACAGGTCGAGCAATAACATGAATCCGGATCATTCATTGTCGCTGCTTGATTCGGCGATTCTGAGTTACATCGGACCGGGAGCCGGTTTTGCACTGGCCGGCTCCTTCCTGGCGATCTTCGGCGCGCTGCTTTCGGCCGTCTCGATGATTCTGTTCTGGCCGATCAAGCGTCTTATTCGCGCCTTCTTCCGAAAGCGTCCGCCGAAGAAGCCACGATTCAAACGAGTCGTTGTGCTGGGACTGGACGGACTGGACTACGGTCTGACGTCAAGATTGCTGGACGAGGGCCGGCTGCCGAATCTGGCGAGGCTGAAACAGACTGGCAACTTCAACGCGCTGGCAAGCACACTGCCGCCGATTTCACCGGTGGCGTGGTCGTCGTTTCAGACCGGTGTGAATCCCGGCAAGCACAACATCTTCGACTTCCTCACGCCGGACGAAAAGACTTACCAGCCGAAGCTGTCGTCGGTGGAGATTCGATCCGCAACACGATCGATCGGAATCGGCCCGCTAAAGTTCTTCACCTTTCAGAGACCAGACGTGCGCATGCTTCGCAAGAGCAAGCCGTTCTGGAGTGTTCTCAGCGACTACGGTGTTTTCAATTGCGTCATCCGGGTACCGATTACGTTTCCGCCCGAGAAGCTGAACGGCGTGCAGCTTTCCGCGATGTGCGTTCCCGATCTTCGCGGAACGCAGGGGACGTTTTCGCAATTCACGACTCGTGACGCTTCCGGCAACGAAAAGACCGGCGGCGAGGTTCACTACGTCAAGCGAATCGGCGACACCGTTTCCTGCGAATTGCTCGGACCACCAAACCCGAACAAGCCGGCTGATGGCGAGATGCGGCTGCCGTTTACCGTGAAGGTCAGCGGTGACGACTCCGCAACTTTGATGATCAATGGTGGCCGGCACAAGCTGAAGCTCGGCCAGTATACGGACTGGATCACCGTGAAGTTCCGAATCGGAAGGGGTTCATCGATTCAGGGCGTTTGCCGGTTCATGTTGTTGTCGGTCGCGGACGAATTCAGTCTGTACGCCACGCCGATTCATATTGATCCGGAGAACCCGGCGATGGCGATCGGCTATCCCAGGGTCTATCCGATCTATCTTGCCAAACGGCAGGGGCCGTACGCGACTCTGGGACTGGCCGAAGACACGTGGGGGCTCAGTGAAGAAGTTCTGGAAGACCAGCACTTCCTGCAACAGTGCCGGGACATCGACGTCGAACGCGAAAAGATGTTCTTCGACGGTCTGGACAAAGTGCCCGAAGGCTTTTGTGTCTGCGTCTTTGACGGAACTGACCGGATGCAGCACATGTTCTGGCGTTATCTTGACGAATCGCATCCGGCTCGACCGCCGCAGGTTCCGGCAGCGTTCGCCACGGCCATTGAAGACCTCTACTCGCGCATGGACGATCTGGTCGGGCGCACGCTGTCCCGATGCGATGACGACGATACGCTGCTGCTGGTGATGTCCGATCACGGTTTCAACACTTTCCGACGCGGTATCGACCTGAACCGGTGGCTTGAAGTCAACGGTTACCTGGTTGTCGACGACGACGCGAGAAGGACCAACTATCTGGCCGGAATCGACTGGTCACAGACGCGGGCCTTCGCGATCGGCCTGACCGGCATCTTCATCAACCTCAGAAACAAATTCGACCAGGGAATCGTCGCCGACGAAGACGCCGAATCGCTCCGTGAGGAAATCGCGGGCAGACTGCGGGGACTCGTCGATCCGCTGACCAATTCCAACGCCATCAAATCGGTTTACCAGGCAGCCAGGGCCTATCGCGGTCCATTTCGACAGAATGCCCCCGACCTGATTGTCGGATATTCCAAAGGTTATCGCGTGTCCTGGGACGCCGCAGTCGGCCGAACAGGCACCGAAATCTTCAGCGACAACAAGAAGGCGTGGAGTGGCGATCACTGCGTCGATCCGTCGGTGGTGCCGGGAGTTCTGTTTTCGAACCACGCGATCGAAACAGCCAATCCGCGTCTGTTGGATCTGGCGCCAACGATTCTGGAGATGTTCGGCTGCCCGGTGCCGGACTACATGGACGGGCGAGTGCTGGAAATCGGCAAGCGCAGGGAGGTCACGCCGGTTGATTCCGCGAATCAGCAGAAGGCGGACGTCGCATGAACGATCCGAAGACCGATGCCGGCCGGATCAGCCGGCGCACACTGATTTCGGGAGCCGCGCTGGCCGCCGGCGCTGCGGGAATCAGCGCGGCCAGCTATTTCGTCGGCGGTCCGAATCGCGTTTCGCGAAGTCTCGGAAAGAAAGTCATTGTCATCGGCATCGACGGCATGGACCCGCGTCTCAGCAGCGCGATGATGTCTGCGGGCGAACTGCCGAACCTTTCCAAAATGACGGCCGCCGGCGGCTTCAGGAAGCTCGGTACCAGCATTCCGCCGCAAAGCCCCGTCGCGTGGTCGAACTTCATCAACGGCAGCGGTCCGGGTTCGCACGGCATCTTCGACTTCATCCACCGACACCCGCATGACCAGTGTGCGCCGTTCTTCTCGGCAGCGGAGACGCTGCCCGGTGAAGGCTTTATCGAATGGGGCGATCATCAACTGCAGTTGGATTTCTGGCCTTTCGGTCACAAACCGCCGCAGACAGTGCTGCGCAGGCAGGGTGTACCGTTCTGGGATTATCTTGATGCGAAGAAGATTGACTCCGTCTTCTATGACCTGCCTTCCAACTATCCGCCCAGCCCGTCGCAATACGGGCACCACAAGTGTATTTCCGGCATGGGCACACCCGACATGCTGGGCACCTATGGAACGTATCAATACTTCAGCGAAGACTCGCCGGACGAAGGACTGGAGGAAGGCGGCGGCATTCGAACCCGGCTGAAGTTCGACGGCGATTCCGCGCGATCGAAAATCGTCGGCCCGCCCGATGCCCTGCGAAAGAACCCGAAGCCGCTGGAAATCACGTTCGAGATACACCGCGACCGCAACTCCGGCGCGGCGCTGATTGAGATTCAGGGCCGGCGAATCATGTTGCGTCCCGGTCAATGGAGTCACTGGATCCGCCTGGACTTCGCCGTCTCCACTCCGAAACCGCTGCCCGCTCAGCACGCCAGCGGCGTCTGCCGAATTCTTTTGCAGGAGATCGCGCCGAATTGCCGGCTGTATGTGACTCCCATCAACGTCGATCCGTCCGACCCGGCTGTGCAGCTTTCTGAACCCGCCGACTTCATCACCGATGTCTCCGATAAACTGGGACTGTTTTACACGACCGGTTTTCAGGAAGACCACAAGGCGCGGTCCAACGGGATCTTCAACGATGACGAGTTCCGGCGGCAGGCAACGCATGTGCTTGAGGAGCGGCTCGCCCTGTTCGAGTACGCCGTCGAAAACTACGAAGACGGACTGCTGTTCTTCTATTTTTCCAGCAGCGACCTGCAGTCGCACATGTTCTGGTGGGACGAATCGGACGGCAATGCCCGGCACCCGATGATGAGCAGCCCGGAAGCCGCCGCCCGCTTTCAATATGTGAAGGATCTCTACAGGCGGCTCGATTCGATCCTCGGCGACATCAATGACCGATACGGCGGTCGGGCGACCATTTTCGTGATGAGCGACCACGGGTTCGCCAACTTTGGCAGGCAGTTCAACCTGAATTCCTGGCTGCGCGACTTCGGCTACCTCAATCCGCGCGAATGCACCAACGTGCTGGTCGACGGTGACTGGTCGCGAACGCGAGCCTACGGGCTTGGCATCAACGGCCTGTATCTGAATCTGAAGGGCCGCGAATCCGAAGGCATCGTGGAACCCGGCGAAGAGCAGGAAAAACTGCTCCGGCAACTCTCGGCGCGGCTTCGCAACGTCCGCGACTTCAACGGCAACAGGGTGATCCGCAACGTCTATCGCGCTGATGAGATCTACTCCGGCAACGCAACCGCCCTGGCACCGGACCTGATTATCGGTTATGCGCGCGGCTATCGGGCGTCGTGGGAAACCTGCCTTGGCGAACTGACGCAAGACACGCTGCTGGACAATACATCGGCATGGGCCGCCGATCACTGTGCCGATGCGCTGGAGGTTCCCGGAGTGCTGTTCTGCAACAAGACGATCGACAAGACCGATCCCTCGCTTGTCGATATCGCACCCGGCATCCTGCAGGAGTTCGGATTGCCCGTGCCCGACACCATGTCCGGTTCAGGCATCTTCAGATCATAACTTCCAACACTGACGCATGGCTCACGGAGACCGAAATGCCCAAAACAACAATTGACGACGGCCTTTATGAACGAGCCCGCAGGGCCGCTCAGAAGGCTGGTTACAGCAATGTCGACGAATTGATCCGAACTGCGATTGAAAACGAAATCCGAAAGATCGGCGAAGACGACGATGCGGAAAGCCAGGTCGCCGATCAGCTCCGCGGACTCGGCTATATCGAATCGGGCAACCGATGATCACACAGATCGTCATCTGGTTAAACACACTCGCCAGCGCCGCCGGTTCGGTGCTGCTCGCGCCCGTGCAGTGGCTGCCGGGCTGGCTGTCATCAACGATCATCGGCATCGTGACCGGCGTATTGATGCTGGTTGTCTTCAAGTACACGTCGAACCAGTCCGGCATCAAAAGGACCCGGGACGCGATCAAAGCCAACATGCTGGCGCTGTCGCTGTTCAGGGACAACATCCGCGTCAGCCTCCGGTGCCAGGCCGGACTGCTGGCCGGAGCCGCAAAACTGCTGCTGTTTTCGCTCGTTCCGATGGCTGTGCTGACTGTCCCGATGATCCTGGTCCTCGGACAGATGTCACTCTGGTACCAGGCACGTCCCTTAGCCGCGGACGAAGAATCCGTGGTCACCGTGCAGTTGAAGGAAGATGCTGCCGACGCGGTCAGCACGATCCGCATGACGTCGACGGACACGGCCACCATCGTAACCGGCCCCGTCAGAATCCCGGGCAGACATATGGTCTGCTGGAACCTGACTCCCGCGAAAGTCGGCGTCCACGAACTTCAATTCGACGTGGCCGGCGAAACCTTCACCAAGCAATTCGCCAGCGGCCGCGGATACGAACCGGTCAGCATCAAGCGTCCGTCGAGAGTTCTTGGGGAACTGCTGATGCATCCCCGAGAAGCGCCGTTTCCTCCGGATTCCGTCGTTCAGTCCATCGAAGTCACGTATCCGGACCGCGACGGATTCTCATCCGGCACCAACAACTGGGTGATTTACTGGTTCATCGTCTCCATGATCGGCGCCTTCGCCGCGAAACCGTTTCTGAACGTCAACATCTAACCCAGGTCCGCAGACAGGCAGACAACCGTGTCAGAATCGAAAGAAATCATCGTCGTTTCCGGCCTGCCGCGATCGGGCACATCACTGATGATGCAGATGCTGGCGCTGGGCGGAATCGAACCGCTGACCGACGAAATCCGCACGGCCGATACCGACAACCCGAAGGGCTACTTCGAGTTTGAGCGTGTGAAGAAGATCCGGGAAGACAAGCAGTGGCTTCCCGATGCTCGCGGCAAAGCCGTGAAGATGATCTCTCAGCTTCTCTACGACCTGCCCGCCACCGAATGCTACAGGATCATTTTTATGCGCCGTGACATCGACGAGATCATCGTTTCGCAGGAAAAGATGCTGCAGCGGCGCGGTCAGCCGGTTCCGGAACGGGACGCAATGAAATCGGCCTTTGCCAGACACCTCGACAAGCTGCTGCAATGGATCCCGGCTCAGCCCTTCATGAGTCTCCTTGAAGTCAGCTACCACGACCTGCTCAATGCCCGAAACGATGCCGTCAGACCAATCGCTGCATTCCTTCCGCTGCCGCTGAACATCGACAAGTCGCTTTCGGCAATTGACACGTCGCTCTACCGCAACCGCGAAGCAGCCTCTTCCTGACAAAGCGCAAAGACCATGGTGGCTTCCGAACCGCCTCGGCTGAGCCTTCGGGAAGCGACAAGGCCCAGCGGCGAGGCCGAACGGCGAGGCTGTCAGTCCGACAGGATACGACAGCCTTTGCTGGTGGCTTTCAGGGTTTTGATCAGTTCCTCGGAGACACCGGTTCCTCGCAGGTTGATCAGCTTGAGGCTCGGCAGGGGCTTGCACTGTTTCAGGTGCACATCTTCGACATGGGTGCCTTCCAGATTCAGGGTTTTCAGCTTGTGGCATTCGGCGAGGTATTCGAATCCGACTACCTGGACACCCGTGTTCTTCAGTGAGACCTCCTCGATCTCCGGAAGATAGCGAAGGCTTTCAAATGAGTAGCGTTCCGGGATTTTGGCCCCTTCGAAATTGATCGTCGTGACCACAAAGTCCGGAGCCGGAAAGTCGTTTTCTTCGGCCAGTCGTTTGATCTGTCTTAGCGAACTGCTGCCCGTCACTTCGGCTCCCCATTTAATATAGCCAATCAGTGTGCCGTCCCGATTCCCGCAGCCGAAGGTAATTTTAGGGTGCTTCCGCCTGAGCTGGGCGATGAATTCTACGTGCCGACGTCCGTGGTGGTCGGGCGTGGATGCAGGTCATTGACGTTCGGAATCCTGCGTCAGGGACTCCGTGGTGCAACTTGATGTTTCCAGAGAATAGCTGTGGAATAGAGAAAAATCACGAATCCCGCGCCTCTGACGACCGCGGAATTTTCCGAAGTCGACATCGGTGTGCCGCTTTGGCAACATGACCGCTGCGGTCGACCAATACTTTCATTTCCCGTCCACCTGCTCGTCGGTCGGCGGTCAGTGAAGTGGCCGGGGCAACCCGCACCTTTCTGCCCGCGCGACTGCGGCCCGAATCTGAATGCTTCGGGTTTCGGCATTGATGCAGCAGGGTTCGGTCGTCCTGAATATCGAATGATTCAAATCGCGGTGATCATGAATGAGCAGACGAAAACTGACATCAGCCGAAAAGCGCAGGAAGAAGGAACGCAAGACCGCGTTCATGACGGTGTTCATCAACGGTAAGCAGAGGCGTGTACGACGGCCTCAGATGATTGACGGTTTGCCGGTTGATGAATTCATTGCCCAAAACGTCGATCCGGTCTGGCTGCACGAAAACGGGATGTGGGAGCTTCTTCCCGTGGATAACGAATCCAGTCAATGATGCAGGTGTTCGCAGTCAATCGAGCTCGCTCGCCTTGAATCGGTTGATCTCAGGTGCGGCGGAGATGAACGAAACCTCGCAGTCACAGGAAAAGAGCATCCATGGTCAAGGATCTGACGAAATCCCTTTCTGACGCCATCTCAAGTTCGATTCGAGCCTCAAAGTTCTGCTGCGGAGGAACGATCCCGCAGTCAGATCCCGGGATTGAGGTCAAAGACGTCGGGGTTCTCAAGTTTCCGCTGAAACCGAAGGCGGTCAAAAGCCTGGTCGAACAGTGTCAGATCGCTCCGTTTGGCAAGGGCACAAAGACGCTTGTCGACACGAAGGTTCGTAAGACGTATGAGCTGTCACCAGATCGCTTTTGCGTGAGCGACGAGTGGACAGCGAAGGTCGCTGATGTCGTCGCCGGCGTTGCGTCGGAACTGGGACTTCCGCCGGACAAATTGCAGCCCGAACTCTACAAACTGCTTGTGTATAAAGAGGGCGGTTTCTTCGTTCCGCATCGTGACAGCGAGAAGAACGATGGCATGGTCGCCAGTCTGATCATCGCCCTGCCGAACGAGTTTCGCGGAGGCGCTTTGATTGTCAGGCATCCCCCGTCACAGGAAATGAGATTTCCGTTTGAGGAAGCGGCCAACGGCAATGTCGCAAGCTATGCCGCGTTCTATGCGGACTGTGAGCACGAAGTCAGGCGAGTTGAGAGGGGAGTGCGTGTTTGTCTGTGCTACAACCTGACTCTGCGTCCGTCCAAAACTGCTCGTGGAAAACGCAAGTCAGGTGAGCAGGATGGCAATCCGCTGGCGGCGTCCGTGCGCTCGTGGTTTGCGGTTCGTCCTTCCGCGCCGCTCGTCTTTGCTCTGGAGCACCAATACACAGAGCGAGGTCTTTCGGGAAGCCTGCTGAAAGGCGTAGATCGCTCGCTCGCTGATCTCGTGACCTCCGTTGCCGAAGAAGCCGACTGCCAGGTTCACCTGGCACACGTTTCTCGTCATCTGTGTCAATTTGCGGACGATGGCAGCTTTCAGGACTGGGATCGCTACGGCCGGCGCAGTCGCTCGCGGACGGGCCGAAAACTTGAGATCGGAGAAACATACGAGGATGAGTTGCTGGGAACCCAATGGACGAATCTCTCCGGAAAGAAGCAGCCATGGGGAGACCTGCCCCTGGAACTGACCTCGATCGTTTCGGAGATTCCCATCGATGGCTGGAAACCGACCTCAGAAGAATACGAAGGCTACACGGGAAACGCAGGCAACACGCTCGACCGCTGGTATCACCGCACGGCCGTCGTGATCTGGCCGACATCCCAACACTACAATGTGCTGGCGTCCGCCGGCCATGCGGTCTGCATCCCGCTTTTTCTCAAGCTGATGTCGAAACTGGCCAGGGCGGCAAAGTACCGAAAGGAAAGTGTTCGCTCCGACTGCATCGCCTTCGCGCGAGCCATCATTTCGAATTGGCCAACTGTCTACGAGCGACATCGGCAGACGCGGGTACAAGACGACACTCAATCCCTGCTGGATCAGTTTCGCGACCAACTTGTCACTCTCAACGACCGGGAGACCATCGTCGAGCTGTTGTCGCAGGTTGCCTCGCGCGACCAGACGCTCGGCCTGAAAGCGTTGATACAGCACGCGTGCCGGGAATTTGGACTGCCCTCGATCGCAGCCGGGCTCCAGGCACTTTTGACTCCGCCGCATGACCTTTACAGACGCATTGATCTTCCGGTGCGAAACGTGGAATGGCTGGCTGCCGTCTGCGAGTTGTCGCAGAAGGACGATGTGGCCCGAGACGTTGCACGCGATCTCTGCCGCAAGGCTGTCTCATGGTTCTGCGTCCCCATCCCCAGGCAGCGCTATTATGGTTATCGCGACGACGCTCGCACCAGGACGACAGCAGAGGCCGCGTTGCCGCGACTCCTCAAAGCCCTGCTGAACTGCGACTGCAGCAATGAAGTCGCGAGTGTCATTCAGTTTGTGGAATCAAACCCGGGACAGTTCACTCTGGAACATGGTCACGTGCCGACTCTCATAAAACTCGTCCCCTGGTCATTGAAACGATTTGGCCGGATTCCGGAGCCAATTCAGGACTGGCTGACGCAGGTTCGGCAGCAACTGGAAACAGCAACGGCCCTCGAACCTCAACCGCCGGCCGACTGGACGCACCCGTCAGACGTCTCCTGCCAATGCAGATTCTGCGACCAACTGAGTGCGTTTCTGAGAGACCCCACCGCCGAAGTCGGCCGAATCCCCGCCCGCGAGGACATCCGTTCGCATTTGATCCAGCAGATCTCTCAACAGCAATTCGACGTGACACACACCATCGAGAAGCTGAAAAGCCCGTACTCCCTCGTCCTGACCAAAACGCAGGATTCGTTCCAAAGAACCCTCAAGCGATATCAACTGGACACAAACCTGCTGGCGACCCTGCCGAAGTCAGAATGAAAAGACCCGGGTCTGATGGAGGCGGGAGTACACCAATAGAACTTTTTCTGACCGGGGTCAGCAGAATGGAGTGTCCTGCTAAAGAGTTGCTTCAGGCGATTTCTACGCTGTTTTCACCACCCGATAAAGCCCCCGCATGAGCGATACAACGAAGGAGCGAAACCGACGTTGTGCCGATTCACATTGACTTAACAATCACCGGCGTGTATACTCAATGTATCTACTCGTCGTGTCAGGAGGAACAGGAATGTCAACGATTCAGAAGTGGGGTAATAGCCTCGCAATTCGAATCCCGCAGACGCTCGCCAGGCAACTTTCGGTAGAAGAGGGAGCTGCCGTCGAACTGCAGGTTCGGAGTCGCGAATTGGTAATCCGGCCGATCCGGGCCAAGAAGCTCAGCCTTCATGAGTTGCTGAAGAACTGCCGCCCCTCGCAATTGCACGGCGAAACCGATTTTGGTGCCGACGTCGGTTTTGAGGTGGTCGAGTGAAACGGAAGACACCGAACTATATGCCTGATCGCGGCGACCTGGTCTGGATTACGTTGAATCCGATTGCTGGGCATGAGCAGGCTGGTCGTCGTCCGGCGATAGTGATCAGTCCTCGAAGCTATAACCGCAAAACGGGCTTGTGCGTCCTGTGCCCGGCTACGCGGCAGGCGAAGGGTTACGCCTTTGAAGTGGAGATCTCGAACCCGGACGGCACCACAACTGTGGTGCTGGCCGATCATCTGCGGAATGTCGATTGGAAGGCACGCAACATCCAGTTGATTCGTCGAGTCTCCGAAGCGGAGTTGTATGAAGTCGTATCGCGAATCGACGCCTTGCTCGTTAGCCCGGATGTCTGACGACCTGCCTTAACCGGTAGACAGGAGCTTTCACTACGTTCGCATAACAGCCCGTCCATGATTCTCGTAAAAAAGACCCGGGTCAGTTCACCTGAACTGACCCGGGTCTGATGGAGGATAGGGGACTTGAACCCCTGACCTCTTGCATGCCATGCAAGCGCTCTCCCAACTGAGCTAATCCCCCGGAAGTTCCCGAATCCGACACGATGTGGCTCGTCCGGGTTCGGGGCGGTTGGCACGCTATCAGTCGATTCCGGCACTGTCAAGGTGTGCGGTTGGACGATTTGGTGCGGAGCCAGACGAAGGCCGTCACGAAAAGAATGAGCACCAGGACCGTGATCGTGACGATGTCGGCGAAGGTCCGCGTTACCTTGAGTCCCGGGACCTGGTTGAACAGCAGTTCGGTGTAGGACGACTCCCCGGCATGGATTCCCATCCGGCGGCGAATCTGAAAATGCCAGTCGGCGCAGGCACAGTAACCCCAGCCCTTCCAGGCCCCCATCACCAGCCAGGAAAACAGCGTCATGCCCATCGTGACGAGGTGCAGTTTGCGGGTCTTCGGCCAAATCCAGCCGGTCAGGTTGAAGACGATAAGTGTGTTGTGAATTACGAAGAACGCTATATTCAGGAATGACAGCATGAGGTTCTCCGTGTCGTTGCATCGCGTGAAGCGGGTCACATCTCCGGCGTTTTTTTCGGCGTCCGGCCGTGGATGATCCGGGTGCCGTACGCGGCATTTCGTGCGACGTGACATGGATGCGGTGACCGCGTTTTGACGGAATCCGGGTTCCGACGCACGCGATCGAATACCAGCGAATCCTGCGTCCGGGAGTTCAGTGCGGCGAGCCGGCGAGTCGTTCAACCAGAAAGCGTTTGAAGAGCACGTTGTTGCGTTTTACTGTTTCTACCCTGATATCAGTGAAGCCGAATTTGTGAAACAGCGGCCGGCTGAAATGGCTGGCTTCGGCGTGGAGCCGGGGGATGCCGATATCGGCTGCGTACGAAATGACGTGCGCCAGCAGCCGGCTGGCGATACCTCGGCGGAAGCTGTCGGGCCGCACGTAGACGGACGCAACGTGGCCATCCTCTTCGACTCCACAGAATCCGCGAATTCCGGCCAAATCCTCGGCGACAAATGTCGCGGCGGTCGCGACAAACAGGGGAAAGTTGTCGGCGTCGGCGAACTCTGCCCAGGCGGTGACCTGGCGACGTGAATACGCCTGAGGTCCGAGCGTCAGGACGGCGTCGCGGAAGACGGTACACAGTTCCGGCAGATCGCGTAAGTCGGCTCGTCGAATGTCCATGAGCGGGCAGCGGCGTAACTGAGCAATGCGGGCGGGGAGGACGGACCGGACGTACATCCCGTGCGGCCGGTCTCCGGAGTGTACCGCGACGCTCGGTTTGGGGAATCCCGCAGGATTCGGACAAAATCCTGAAGAACTGCGGTCCCGCGGAGCGTGTGTTCTGATGGAGGTCCGTTGCGACGGAAGAATGGAATGATGCCTTGCGAGACATGCTGGAACAGATCTATTCGTCGCACCGGCAGGGGCTGTTTTCTCTGGCGTTGTCCATCACGGGCTGTCGGCAACAAGCGGAAGATGCCATCCATTCGGCGTTTGAACGCCTGTGCCGTTCAACAGCCTCACCAAACGGCGAGCCCGTGAACTACGTCTTTGCGGCGGTCAGAAATGCGGCTCGTGATGCGGTTCAGGCGGACCGACGGGTATCGAAGCTGCGGGAGTCGATCTTCAACAGTCACTTCGACTGTCCTGCTGCCGAAACCGCACCGGCCGACGGCCTGCTGACGGAGGAGCGCGATCAGATTCTGCGGTCGGCCGTTGAAAATCTGGATGACGATGATCGGGAGGTGGTGGTGCTGAAGGTCTTCGCGGAACTGACATTCGACGCGATCGGCGCGATTCTGAATCAGCCCGCCAAGACTCTGGCGAGTCGTTATCGCCGCGCTTTGAAGAAACTGGAAGAACAATTGCGAGGTCAGCTATGACAGAGTCGCAGGTTGAGAAACAACTTCGGCAGATCGCCCTGACGGAACCGTCGGGCACCCTGGACGAACGCGTGAAGGCATGCTTCGCGGCGCCGGTGGCCGTTGTGGTTTCGTCCGGCGGAGGCGTGGTGCCGTGGAGACTGCTGACGACCGTTGCGGTCGTCTGTCTGTTGATCGGCGGAGCGCTTGGGCGAGTCGCGTCGGTGGCTTTCGTCGAGAACGGTGCATCATCGGACCCGCGCAGCACGCCGGATTCAGGCAGTGATCCGGACAGTCTGCCAGCGAACCCGGGGGACTCGGAAATTGTGATCGTCAGCGATGCATCCGTCGACGCCGCTTCCGGAGCATTCGAATTTCCGGTGGCGGTGCAGGGGCCGAGTCTGTCGATTCTGTGCACCATGGTGCAACAGCATTCGGTGCCAGGCTCTGCTGAGGAACGGTGCCTGCAGTGCCATCACGGCATCAGAACCGTGACGCCGCAGTTCCGGTCGGAACACGTGCGAGATCCCAGATTCGAAGTCTGCATGTGGTGTCATGACACAAACGACGGTATCGATTCGCTGCTCAGGAGCGGACCGGCGGATTTGTCAACTGACGGCAGGCTTCGGTGACGTTGTTTGTTCCCGCCCGGGGCGGTCGCGACGGTGTGTGCATCAGCGCCGCGGGTGGGTTCGTTGCCGTTCACAGCGTGGATGGCATGTCGGACTGGACAACGCGGCTTGACATACCGGCTGTGGAGGATTCTCCCGCGTGTGCGAAATCCAATCAGGCTGCCGGCGGGCCGGATGGCTTTCGAATCGATGTGTCGTACAATTCAGCCTGCCCGCCGCATTCGCCGCCTGCTTTGGCCCCGTCACAGACCTGCCGGTTCTTCGTTCCTGTTGAAATCACCTGTTTTCATGAAGCGACTCTCACGAATTTTTCGCCTGCCTGGCGGCATTGCGGTGTGCATGCTGGGGGCTGGCTGTGGTGCAGACTACGAAATTCGCACATACGTCGCTCCGCGCGAAAACAAGGACGTCGTGAGCAGCGAAGCGCTGCGAAGTCAGTTTCCGGGAATACCGTTCAAATGGAAGGTTCCTGACACCTGGCGAATCGCCGAAAACGACCAGTTCAGTGTTTCTGCCTGGGAAACAGGTCCCGCCGGGATGGAAGCCCGAATCACGCTCAGCAAACTTGACGCGGCTGCCGGACTCATGCAGCAGGTCATTCGCTGGCGGACGCAACTGAATCTGAAGACAGAAACGGAAGAGGAACTGGCAGGCAGCTATCGGGAAATCACGGTGGGAAAATCGACGGGGACTTTCGTCGACATCAGCAATGACACGGAAACAATTCTTGGATTGATTGTTTCGGTCAATGAGACAATGTGGATCTTCAAGTATCGAGCACCGAACGCGACGACAAAGCAGACGGGTGACAGCTTTCAGAAGTTCGTCGAGGGTCTGGAAGTTGCGGATTCGGGACAGTGACGGGAACTATGCCCGGGATTGCGGATCGCTTTGGCTGCACCTGCCTCCGGGCCGACAATGGGTACGCAGCCGCGTAAGGAAGCGACGGTGGCCTGAGAAAGTAATCGGGCTGCCAAACCCAGCCGACGGAGCCGTTCGCAATTCGCGGCTGGCTTCCGACGACAGCGTCAAATCGTGACGCAGATGACATCAACGGTGAAATTCAGGGATACAACCAACCATGTCCAGCACCGCACTCCCCGGCAACATGGACCGGCATGCAGAAACGTCCGGCGAAGATCCGCTGATCAGAGCTGCATCGCAAAGCCTGCACGCACTAGCTTCGCTGAAGCTGACGTGCGTGCTGCTGCTGCTGTCGATGGTCATTGTATTTATCGGCAGCCTCGCTCAGGCACGGCGGGACGTGTGGCCGGTTGTGGGCCAGTACTTTCGGACATGGGTCGCCTGGATTGACGTGCAGGATCTGTTTCCTCCGTCGATGTTTCCATCACTGATGGATTTTGACTTCGATCGGCTCGGCAAGCTGCGTCATATCCCATTTCCCGGCGGCTGGACGATCGGCGTGCTGATGTTCGTAAACTTGGGAGTCGCGCATGCGCTTCGATTCCGGGTGCGCGTCCGGGGGATTCGGCTGCTGGCCGGAACCGTCGTGATCGTCATCGGCGGACTGATGACCACGGCCGTGATCGTCACCGGAAACGCCCAAACGGGCGTTGAATCCGCCAACACGCTTCTGACACCGATGCAGATCTGGAACTCAATGCTGGGACTTCTGGGCATCAGTGCGATCGTTCCGATCGTTGCCGCTTTCCGGAGTGCGGGTACGAAGCTTCAGAAAGCGGTCATGATCGGCACTGGCGGAATGCTGGCGGCACTGCTGGCGTTCTACGTGATCGGCGGTGATCGCGTCCGTCCGGACCTTTCCGCGATGAGAATTCTGTGGCAGCTTCTTAAAGGTGGAGCCTGCTCATTGGTGCTGCTGGTCGGCTGTCGAATGGTGTTCGACAAGCGCGGCGGAATTGTGCTGCTGCACGCGGGGGTTGCATTGCTGATGATCAGCGAACTGCTGGTTGCGGTCTACGGCAAGGAAAACCACCTGACACTCGTCGAGGGGCAGACCTCCAGCTACATGCGCGACATCCGTGAACGGGAACTGGCAATCATCCGGGCCGAGAGCGATGACAGTGACCAGGTCGTCGCGGTTCCTCAGGAAGTGCTGGAAGCCGGAGCCGCGGGAAAACTGCTGGATGGCGATGAAGGCAAGCTGGTGTCGCTGGAGACCCTTCCCTTCGACCTGAAGATTCGCAGGTATTTTCAGAATGCGGAACTGCGCTCCGTCATGCCTGACGACGAACCGGTCGGAACATCAGGTCTGGGGACCTTTGCTGTCCCCGTGAAACTGGAACCCGTCACCGGCATGGATGACAGCCAGGACCAGAGCGCGGTCGTGCTCGATGTGGTCGATCGCAGCACTGGTCGGACGATCGATTCGCTGCTGGTGTCTCAAAGCGTCAGTGAATTCCGGTCAGTTCCGATCGCGGAAAGAATTACCGTCGACGGAGAAGACTATGAGTTCTATCTGCGTTTCCAGCGAAATTACCGGGACGACGAAATCACACTGCTGGACACAAACCGCGAAAACTACGTCGGGACCGCAACGCCGCGCGACTATCGATCGACGATCATGATTCGAAATCCGGAGAAGGGGACCGAAGAGAAGTTCACGATCTGGATGAACAATCCGTTGAGGTATTCCGGCGAAAACTTCTACCAGACAGGCCATCAGGTCGTTGGCGACACGGAAATGTCCACGCTGTCGGTCGTCAGAAACACCGGTTGGATGCTGCCGTACATCGCCTGCATGATTGTGGCGTTCGGCATGTTCGGGCAGTTTCAACTAACTCTGTTTCGCTATCTGGGGCGAGTGGGCCGCCAGCCTTCCGGCAATTCCGCCGGTGAACGCCCGGTGGAAGCCGACGTGCGGAATCCGTTTGAGAGGTCAGAAACGAACTCGGCATCCTCTGTTTCGACAGAACCGCAAAGCACCTTAGCGAATTGGTCCGTTGTCGTGCCGGTCATTGTCGTCTGCCTGTGTGCCGCCTGGCTGGCCAGCAGCGCACGTACACCGAAGCCGGATTCGAAGACGTTCAATCTGTATCGGTTTGCGAACACTCCGGTGGCGTGGCGGGGGCGATCACAGCCGATCGACACATTCGCCAGGGCTCAGTTGCTGAAGGCGTCGCACAAGTCGACCTTCAAGGGTGAATTGGAACAGCGCGAGCTTGACCAACGGCGGGATAAGATCGTGGCCGCTGTCCAGTCCTACTGGTCAGACGTCGACTCCGGTTCACTGCAGAATTTCTCCGGGCAGTATTCCGACTGGATTGAGGAAATCGTCCGCATCACGCAGTCGGGCAGGGAAGCCGTCGAAGCCCGCATGCGCGACGTGATGGTCGCCAGAATGCCTGCCATTCGGTGGCTGCTGGACACTGCTGCACGTCCGGAACTGGCCGAGCGGCATCGCATCATTCGAATCGACAATGACAAGGTGCTGTCCCTGCTGGGTCTCGAAAAACGTCCGGGTATGGTGTATTCGCTCGCCGAAATCCAGCCAAATCTGAAGGAACTGGAATCGATCCATCGGCAGGCCCGTATGCTGCAAAGCGCGAATCAGACGGCAAGGATGGAAGACCTGGATCGGGGCGTAGTGGCGCTGTTCGACGCCGTGCGGTCGGTCAACGACGCAGGTGCCGCATTCCAGCGGGAGACCGCTCAGGGACTTGTCGATGCCTTCACGCGCGCACAGTTTCTCTTTGAACGGCTGGAAGGCTTTTCGATGATCACAGCGACGCCGACCGGTTTGCCGGACGCTCAGCGGTCGTGGGAAACCTTCATCGCCGCGGGAGCTGTCAGGAACGCTGCTGACGAGATGCGAAAACTGAACCTGACGACGGAAGAGCAGGTGAAGGACTACGTCTCAAAGACTCTGCCTCGTCAGATGGTGGAAACCGCCATCCAGGGCACTCACAAGATGGTGGAAGCCTGGGTTCGGGAAGAACTGAAGGAGGGCGAGGAGCCCGAACCGGATGCGGTTAAGAAGTTTGCCGTTCAGGCGGCGATGGTCCAGGAGGATCCCTTCCTGAAGCTGATTCTCGCTCACATTGCTCTGGCAGAACCCGGCACGTCGGCTGACGACATCCTTGCGAGTCTGGACGACGAACAGATCGGCAGGATTGCCGCACCGCGACTGGGATCTGCACTGACGGCGATCGACGATGTTGGGAAGCGGGCCGGACGTCTGCTGTACAATTCGAAGGACCGTGACTTCTTTGTCGCGGCGACAAACGGATTCGAACGAATTCTGGATTCGTGGGAAGACAAGGACATCGCGGGGTTTAATGACGCCGTCGACAGCTATCAGGCACTGCTGGCGGACGAACAGCCGGCCCACCTGAACGCGGCGTCCGTGAAACAGGAGGCATACTTCAATTTCTACGAACCGTTCTGGAAGGCGATCTATCTCTATTTGCCGGTGATTCTGCTGTCGTTCTGTAGCTGGCTGGTGTGGCCGAAGACTTTGCGCTGGACGGCGTTCTGGATCATGTTCGTGGCGTTCGTGGTCCACACTTTGGCGCTTAATGCCAGGATGGAGATCTCCGGTCGCCTGGCTCCCGTCACCAGCCTGTATTCGTCGGCAATCTTCATCGGCTGGGCGGTCGTGCTGGCATCGTTTGTCATCGAACTGGTCGTAAAACGCGGCGTAGGTAACATCCTTGGAGCGTCCTGCGGGGCCGCGACGCTGGTCATTGCCCACTTTCTGGCAATCGACGAAGGCGACACGATGGGAGTCATGCAGGCCGTGCTGGACACGACGTTCTGGCTGGCGACACACGTGGTCTGCATCACGCTGGGCTACGCAGCCACGTTTCTTGCCGGCGCGCTGGGGTTGGCGTACTGCGTACTAGCTATCTTCCGGACGGACGACCACGGCAAAGCGGCTGATCTGAAGCGGACGGGCTCGATGCTTTACGGCGTCCTGTGCTTCGCGCTGTTCTTCAGCCTGGTCGGAACAGTGCTGGGGGGACTCTGGGCAGATGATTCCTGGGGCCGGTTCTGGGGATGGGATCCGAAGGAAAACGGCGCCATGCTGATCGTGCTGTGGAATGCCGTGATCCTGCACGCTCGCTGGGACAGGATGATTCGCGACTATGGTACAGCCGTCCTGGCAATGGTGGGCAATATCGTCACGGCATGGAGCTGGTTCGGTGTCAACGAATTGGGAGCCGGATTGCACAGCTATGGCTTTACCAGCGGCCGCCTGCTGGCTCTGATTCTGTTTGTCGCCGTGCAGGCCATCGTGATCGCCGCAGCCGCGGCGCTAAGACCGGGGCAGGTGACCGGGAATCGCTCAGCGACCGCGTAACAGGAGTGATTCCGCAGGAGCGCGCGGCGGAATCCGCTCTGTGTGCCGACGGTGCGATCGATTCCCGCGCCGAGTTGCCGAAATCCGTCCGCCCGAATCCGGTTCGTTCTGCTTCGCGGCAGGTTCGTCTACTGCACGGCGATGGCAAACACGCACAGGATCCCCAGCCAGACGATCCCCAGCACGTGCCAGAAGCAGCTCGCGAACGTGACTCCCCAGTAGTATTCGTGGTCATACCGGTCGGCAAACGCACTCAGCGTGATCCACAGCAACACCGACTGAGCGACCAGAAAATGCATCGCGTGAAGCGCGGTGAACATGAACACAAATCCGTGGACGTTCATCTGCGGGTTTTCAACGTCCTTTGTGGCGGACGCAAAGTGCCACAGCCCGAACGACTGCACGCCAACGAACAGAATCGCACAGGCCAGTGCCAGCAGCAGTGATCGACGAAACGGCACCTGACGTTCGATCTTCACGTGCTGCACACTTCGGTGCAGGAACCAGCTTCCCGCCAGCAGAAACAGCGTCCCAAACTGAAACGCGGTCGGCAGTTGCAAGCCGTCCCCGGGCGGCGGAACGGGATTCAATCGCGACAGCAGGAACGCAATGCAAAACGCGACGACCGCCTGCATGACCGTCGCCACGAAGAAGTGGCGAGTCAGAACGGCGCGGGAAATTCGGTCAGTTCCGGACATTCGTGAAACCGATTCGCATTCCTGCCGGGCTTTTCGTACGTCATCGCAGCCGGAATTCGCCCGGCTGCCTGGTCGAATTCTTCGACGGCGAAGCTACGATGCAGGCTGCGTATAAACAGTCCTGATGCCGGTACCAATCCGGCAAGTCTGAAAACGGGAGATCATGTATGAATTCGTTCCGCTCGCTGATGTTGGTCCCCGCTGTGATCGCCGGGGGTGTATTCGCCGCCGGAAGTGCCGCAGCAGGCGATTCCTTTTACGAATTTGACGTGAAGTCGCTGGCCGGCGACAAGGTGGATCTGGCTCAGTACAAGGGAAAGGTGCTGTTGGTTGTCAACGTGGCCAGCAAATGCGGCGCGACTGAGCAGTACAAGCAGCTTCAGGAGATGTACGACAAGCATAAGGAAGAGGGGCTGGTTGTTCTGGGATTTCCCTGCAATCAGTTCGGCGGCCAGGAACCCGGATCCGCTAAGGAGATTCAGGAATTCTGCTCGTCAACGTACGCGGTGAAGTTTCCGATGTTCTCAAAAATCGACGTGAATGGCAGCGAGGAGGCCCCGCTTTACGGCTGGCTGAAGAAGCATGCTGAAGACCACACGGACATCGGGTGGAACTTTGAGAAATTCGTGATTGGCAGAGACGGAAACGTGGTGGCTCGTTTCAAAACGCGGACGAAGCCTGACGCCCCGGAAGTGATCGCGGCGATTGAGAAGGAGCTCGCGAAAGCAGCCGCCGAATAATCCGATGCGACACCAGCAACCGCCGGGCGCGGTGAACGCTCCCGGCGGTTTGCGGTTCATTCCACGTGCCGCAGCACGATGATGCGGTCAGGAGGCGGTACAGTCAAACCAGCGAGTTTCTCGAGCGGCCTTCATGGCAGCAGGCAGCAAAATTCAGGATCAGCGGGTGACCACCATTCAGCGAAATCCGACTCGACCCGTTCGGATCGGCAGCGTGACGATCGGCGACAGCCATCCGATCGCGATTCAGAGCATGACGGCGACCCGGACTCGTGACATTGACGCCACAGTGCGGCAGATCCGGGATCTGGTCGACGCCGGGGCCGATATCGTGCGAGTCGCAATTGACAGCCGCAACGACGCGGAGGCCCTGATTGAAATCCGCAGTCAGGTCGACGGCAATCTTTCGGTCGATCTGCAGGAAAACTACCGACTGGCGGAAGTGATTGCTCCGCATGTCGACAAGATCCGTTACAACCCCGGGCACCTTTACCACCACGAACGTGACAAACCGTGGCACGAAAAAGTGCAGTACCTTGTCGGCGTCGCTCGGGACAACGATTGTGCCCTTCGAGTCGGCGTGAATTGCGGATCCGTGGACCCGGACAAGAAGTCGAAGTTCGCCGCGGACGACTCCGTTTCACCGATGCTGGAAAGTGCGTGGGAACACTGCGATTTGCTGGACGGGATGGACTTCACTCGCTACTGCGTTTCATTGAAGGACTCCGATCCGGCAAACGTCGTCGATGTCAACCGGCGGTTTGCCGAAAAGCGTCCCGATGTTCCGCTGCATCTGGGCGTCACCGAGGCGGGAATGCCGCCTGAAGGAATCATTAAGACTCGCATCGCGTTCGAGCAACTGGTCAGTCGCGGTATCGGCGACACAATCCGCGTTTCTCTGACAGTGCCCAACAACCGGAAGCCGGAAGAAATTGCCGCCGGACGAGCAATCCTTGACGACATCGCCGGCGGGCGAGTGCGGTCCGTTGTCGACTACGGGCTGAAGACGCTGAATATCATCAGTTGCCCAAGCTGTTCGCGAGTGGAGAACGAGGCGTTCATCGATCTGGCCGAGCAGGTTCGCGACATGACCGCGTACGCTCAGGATCACGCCATTACGATCGCCGTGATGGGCTGCCGCGTGAACGGACCGGGTGAAACCGACGACGCCGATCTGGGACTCTGGTGCGGACCAAATCAGGTGAATCTGAAAAAGGGTCCGGAAAGTCTGGGAGCCTTCGGGTACGACGAAATCCTGCCTCGACTGAAGGCGGAACTGGATTCGCTGATTGAACAGAAATGCCCGACCCCGTGAGAAAGGGGGCTCCCGGAAGCTGCTCATGAGCTGGCGAAAAAAACAGGACGAAACGAATCGGCTGCGCCACTGGCTTGCTGTTGGCGGCTGCACGGTCGTCGGTGGCTTCATCGGTGCCACGATGGGATTGGGCGTCTGCGTCTATCTGCTGTCGTTCACGATCCTGTTTCCGGGTGACACAATCGTGGCCGGCGCGATCATTTGTGGTACGTTCGGCTTTATCTACGGCGAACCGTTTCTGGATTGGTTGCTGGAAAATTTCCGGCACTTCGTGTGAGCCGCCTGTCGCCAACACCGGCGAATTTCGCAGGTTCTGTCGCCGCGTTCGCCGAAGATCGCCTTCACTCGTTCAGCAACTTGCCCGGCGACGGTGGAAGTGCCGATTCCCATCTTGGGAGCCGCATCGGAACACGGTACGTTTCGTCCGAAAAGCGCCGCGATCGCTGTGCGCGTCGAATGAGCAGGGCAGGAGGCCCGAAAATGTCCGAAGTCGAAGTCATCGAAATCATCAAGACCAGCCTCAACGAACTCCTTCGCTGGGTGGGCTTCGGGACGCTGACCGGACTGGCAGCCAAAGCGATCATGCCCGGCCGCGACCCGGGCGGTGCCGTGGCGACGGTCCTGATGGGCATCGGAGGCAGTGTGATCGGCTGCGGAACGGTCCTGTTTTTCTGGCGCGACGCGGAGATCGATCCCATTAGCGGCAAGGGATTCGTCGCCGCGACGCTGGGTGCCTTCATCCTGCTGTTCTTCTATCGCCTGCTTGCCGGTTCGTTCATCAGCGAGTCCAGCGGGCACGAAGACAAGATGATGCACAAGACGCGCAAGCGAAGCCGTCGACGCAAGATGATCGAAGACATGCTGAACGACGCTGCGTGAATCGTCGCGCGGCGTTCCGAAACCGAAATCGCTTCAGGATCGCGAATCCCCGGTGTTCTTTTCGTCGAAACGAATCGCCGGCTGCGAAATGTCATGCGAGCGGCGAACTTCATTCAGCGCTTCCTGAAGCGACTGCCGCAACTTGCGATTTCGCCGCTGAATCTGCGATGAATACACGTGGGAGGCGACCGCGTCGCTCAGGGCCAGCAGCACCAGCCAGAGCGAAAGCAGCAGCAGCCCGATGACGTAAAACGACGCAAAGACCGGGGATTCTCCGAACGCCCTGAGGTATCCGCACAGACCGATCAGCGCTCCCAGGGTGACGGTCAGGGCAGAAGTCTGCATCCTTCGGCGGTACTGCTGATCGTAGAACCGATGATCGGTGTCGGACAGCGAATCGTCCTCCTGGTGACGTCGGTGATGGACGATGTGCAGCACCACCATTCCAATGCCGACTGCGGCCACCAGCGCTCCGAAATACAGATAAGCGGGATCGTTGAACACGGCTGCGTTCTCCGTTTACTGTGTCTTTGGGGAACCTCGAAGTAGCGGGCTGGCCCCGAAATCGCCCCTGGAATCGCCCGCCGAAACGCAGGCTGATAATCGAACGTCCGGTGCCTGCCCCGTCCTTCTGGCGCACCCGGCGGAAAGTCACGCACGGGTGGCTGGCAGGCCATCGTATCGTCGGACGTCGGAATTTCCAGAAGATGCAGGGAAACGTATCTCCGAAAGCAGATGTGTCATCACAACGATGGCGCTAGCGCTGCCAATCCGGACTTGATCCCGTTCTGGATGTTCCGGTCCTCCGGTCAGACGCAGCCGACAACGTGCGGGGTGACAAATCGCGTCGGGCAGGGCGAAGCTGGCCAGCCTGAGATTGTTTCCGTCGCCGAAAAAACGTGAAATCGGGGATAGAATCACTGCGTCTTCAGCGCCGAAACGCGATTCGGCCGAACATTTTTGCAAAACTGACGTCTCTGATTGACATAGTTACAACTCTCACTGCAGAAAAGCGCCCGGGAAAACGGAACGTCGAATCGATCGGAATTCTCCCTGCCGCCGGAGAATCGCTGGCCGAAAAGGCGGTCTCAGACGTTCATGGTCAACCAGCCAGTTCAGACATTTTTCACGGATGCCGGGGGTTCCGGCACAAGCTTTGCCTTTCTCTTGTCGGGATCATCCTGCCCCCGAAGACCCAGGAGGTAAGCTGTGGGACATTACAACACCGACACGATTTCCGAATTGGCGAACCAGCAAATGCGGTTTGCACCGCAGGCGGTGCGCCATCGACAGATCGCCGGGGCGGAAGCGCTGCTCGATCAGGTAGACGGCGCGAAGGCATACAATTTCGCAGACATCTGCAAGCGGCTAACCGGATATCGACCGGAACGGACCGACACTGGTCAGATCGCGGGCACTGATCTGATTCACGATCTGCGCTGCTTCATCGAGGATCTTTCAGAGAGTCTGAAACTTGAATCAAATGACTTCTCAGAACCGCTGCTGACGGTCAGAGAAGTCAGCGAGAAGCTCAACGTTTCGGCAAAGACGGTGGACCGGTGGAGAAACCGCGGGCTGGCAAGCCGCCGAGTGCTCGTGGGCGGCCGTCGGCGAGTTGTGATCCCGCAGTCGACGCTGGATCGATTCGTCGAGACTCACCGAGACGAAGTCGATCGCAGCCAGAACTTTCGACAGCTTTCCGACGAAGAGCGCGAGCGCATCATCTTCCTTGCTCGCCAGCTTGCATCCGAGGGGCTTGGCTTGACGGACGTGAGTCGAAGAGTCGCGCAGCGTTTTGACCGCGCGACGGAGACGATTCGCTACACACTGCGGGACTTCGACTCGAAGAACCCCCAGAATGCGATTTTCCCGACGAATGGCACGCGGTTGAGCACCAGTCACGAGAATCTGGCATACGACCTGTACTCCGCCGGCATCCCGCTGACAGACCTTGCGCGGCGTTTCGGCAGACCAAAATCAATGATCCAGGCAGTGATCGCAGACGTCCGGGCACGGCGAATCAAGTCGCTGGATATCGACTTCATCGACAGCGAGGAATTCCGTCTGCCGGACGCCGACAGAATCATCCGGACCACTGCACCGGAATACGACGAACCGGACTCGACGGCAAGAGTGCCGACGGATCTGCCCGCCTACCTGGCAGAACTGTACAACGTGCCACTTCTGAACAAGGCTCAGGAACAACACTACTTTCGTCTGATGAACTACCTGAAATTCAAGGCTTCGAACCTGCAGCAGGACCTGGACCTGAAGCAACCGAAGGGCCGACCCGTGGCCGAGATCGAAGCGATCCTGAAGGAGGTCGCGGAAGTCAAGAGCCTGTTGATTCGTTCGAACCTTCGACTTGTCGTCTCCATTGCAAAGCGTCACCTGAAGCCCGGCGCGAATTTCTTTGAACTCGTCAGCGACGGCAATATGTCGCTGATCCGTGCGATTGAGAAGTTCGACTACTTCCGGGGCAATAAGTTCTCGACGTATGCGTCATGGGCCATCATGAAGAACTTCGCGCGATCGGTGCCGGCGGAATCGACGCGGCTCGATCGATTCCGGACCGGTTTTGATGAACTGTTTCATGAATCGGATGACGCTCGTGGCAACCCGTTCGCCGCAGAGATGGTCAACACAGCTCAGCGAACGGCCATTCAGGAGATCATGAAGGAGCTGAGCGGCCGCGAACAGAAGGTAATTGCCTGCCGCTTCGGACTCGACTACGGCACTGAGCCGGAAACTCTGGAGCAGGTCGGCAACCGGCTTGGCGTCACCAAGGAACGGGTCCGGCAGATCGAAGTCAGAACGCTGGAGAAGCTGCGGCGAATCGCTCGACGGCGCCGGGTCGACATTCCGGGAATCTGACCGCTTGCCGGGTTTCCGGGCGAGGACTCAGAACGCCCGCCAGAACCCTGGTGGCGCAGCCGCGTTTTTCCCGAGGAATCGGGGCCGCACTTCAGCCTCCGCAACCGGCTGCCAGGTGCGGCTGCAGCGTCCGGCAACTGGTGAATCACCTGCGGGAATACTGCGTTCCTGGCCTGACTTTTCCTGAATTCGGACTGCCCGGCGAATCGCGAAACAGCCTTGCTTGCGAAATCGCGATTGCTATACTCCCCGGCTCGCCACTGCGGTCGGTCTGCGCTAGCGTAGCTCAATTGGCAGAGCTCCGGTTTTGTAAACCGGTGGTTGTGGGTTCAAGTCCCTCCGCTAGCTTAAACGCGTCGCTGGAAGTGTGGTGTGTACAGAGCTGCCTCATTTGCAGTGCCGACGAGCGATCGAGGGGGTGTTCCAGAGCGGCCAAATGGGCCAGACTGTAAATCTGGTGGCGAAGCCTTCGCAGGTTCGAATCCTGCCGCCCCCACCTCATTGGATCTGGAAGCCCGGACGCGGGTTGAGGTTCAGCGGGCGTAGTTCAATGGTAGAACTCCAGCCTTCCAAGCTGGTCGTGTGGGTTCGATTCCCATCGCCCGCTCTCCATCTTTGTGTTTGGCAGGGTTTGCTGCTGTAGCTCAGTTGGTAGAGTGCGTCCTTGGTAAGGACGAGGTCATGGGTTCAAGTCCCATCAGCAGCTCTCGGTGAGTGACGAGTGTGGGCGGTGTCCTGTGTTGGGGCACCTGTTTTTATTTTGAAATCTGCCGGGCGCCGATGTCAGCCCGGCTTAGATCGATCTGGAGTTTGGGAGATGGCAAAGGAACAATTTCAGCGCACGAAGCCTCATGTGAATGTGGGCACAATCGGCCACATCGACCACGGCAAGACAACGACAACAGCCGCAATTCTGGCTGTGCAGGCCGCGAAGGGACTTGCGAATGCGGTCTCCTACTCCGAGGTTGCCAAGGGGGGCACGGTCCGCGACGAAACAAAGACCGTCACGATTGCCGTCAGCCACGTTGAATACGAAACACCCAATCGGCACTACGCCCACATCGATTGCCCCGGCCACGCCGACTACATCAAGAACATGATCACCGGTGCCGCCCAGATGGACGGTGCGATCCTGGTGGTGTCCGCAGCCGACGGGCCGATGCCTCAGACTCGTGAGCACATCCTGCTGGCTCGCCAGGTGGACGTCCCGGCCCTCGTCGTGTTCCTGAATAAGTGCGACCTTGTCGACGATGAGGACCTGCTGGAACTCGTCGAGATGGAAGTTCGCGAACTGCTGACGAAGTACGACTTTCCGGGCGACGACGTTCCGCTGGTCCGCGGCAACGCCAAGGGCGCGCTGGACAATCCGTCCGACGAAACCTACAGCAAGTGCATCACAGAGCTGATGGAGGCTCTCGACTCGTACATTCCCGAGCCCGCTCGTGAAGCCGATAAGCCGTTCCTGATGGCCGTTGAAGACGTGTTTTCCATCGAAGGTCGCGGCACTGTGGCAACCGGCCGTATTGAGCAGGGTGTCGTCAAGGTCGGCGAAAAGGTTCAGGTTGTCGGGCTTCGTGATACCCAGGAAACGACCTGCACCGGCGTCGAAATGTTTCAGAAGACGCTGGATCAGGGAATTGCCGGTGACAACGTCGGCCTGCTTCTGCGAGGTCTGAAGAAGGAAGACATTCAACGGGGTCAGGTGCTCGCCGCACCCAACACCATTCATCCGCACGTGAAGTTCGAAGCAGAAGTTTATGTGCTCAGCAAGGAGGAAGGTGGCCGTCATACGCCATTCTTCTCCGGGTATCGACCGCAATTCTACTTCCGTACGACAGACGTCACCGGCGCGGCCAAGCTGCTTGGCGGCGCGGAGATGTGCATGCCTGGTGACAACGTGAAGCTGGAAGTCGAAATGGGCAAGCCGATCGCTCTGGATGCAGGTAGTCGCTTCGCAATTCGTGAAGGCGGCCGCACCGTGGGATCCGGCGTCGTTACAAAAATCCTTGAGTAACCTGACTGGTCTCTTGGCTGCCGGTCCGCGTCGGAGCGGTCCGGCAGTTTACTTTTGATGGTGGAGGATGGTCTGGTGCGCGAGTACGTCTGGCTGGAATGCACGGAAACCGGTATGCGAAATTACCGCGTGATCAAGGAAACACGCGGGACGGAGCGGCTGGAACTGATGAAGTACTGCCCCAGGCTGCGGAGGCACACGCTTCACAAGGAATCTCGCAAGAAGTAAGTGGCGGCGGCCCCGGAAGTTTACGGGTGTAGCTCAATTGGCAGAGCAGCGGATTCCAAATCCGCAGGTTGGGGGTTCAAGTCCCTCCGCCCGTGTTCTGAGGCGGTTTCATACCGAGGATTTGATGAGAGATTCGAGCTGATGTCAGGCAAGGGTGCTGCTTCAATTCTGCCTCAACTGTTCCGGGTCGGTCTGTACAAACCCAGCCAGGGGCGGCTGGTCCGTCAGGCGACGTTCATCGGAATTGCTGTCGTAACGGGGTTTGGAGCGATGACGCTGGCAAACGGCCCGCTGGGAGCGATGCAGACTCCGGTTCAGATCGGTGTTCCGCTGGCTGTGTGGATGTGTTGCTGCTGGTTTGCTTTTCGCGCGGTCAACGTGCCCAAATTTGCTGACTTCCTGATTTCTGTTGAATCGGAACTGGAAAAAGTCGTTTGGCCCGGTCGCCGCGAAGTCTTGCAGGCAACGGTTGTTGTCCTGGTAACGATGCTGTTTCTGGGAGTCTTTCTTTCCGCCATGGACTTTATCTGGAAGGAATTGTTTTCCCTGATTCATTTCATCGACTACTAGAGCCACAGACGCCGCTGTGGCCTGAAACGCGGCAGTCCGTTCGCACTGAGTTGGCTAAACTCGCAAAAGCAACAGCGCGCGACGTTGCAATGTCGATTGCTCCCGGTCAAGATGCCGCGTTTCGAATTTGCAGGGTGGTTAGCCGCAGTCCCGAACATCGATTGGCACGGGAAAGTTCCCGCCATTTCCCTTCGTTCTGAGTGCCACGAGGCAGATCGTCTTACTCATGACCGCGAGCGTTACAAGTATGACTGAAGGATCTGAAGGATATGGCTCGTCCGATGAAATGCTTTGGTACGTACTGAAGGTGCAGACGAACCGCGAGCGGACGATTCGCGATGCACTCCTGAAGAAGATCCGACTTGAGGGCCTGGAGGAATACTTCGGCGAGATTGTGATCCCCTCGGAGAAAGTGGTTGATACTCGAAGTGGCAAGGCAAGGGAGCACGATCGCAAGCTGTTTCCCGGCTACATCATGATTCAGATGATGCTGAATGATGAGACATGGTACTTGGTGCGGGACACCGGCGGAGTCGGCGATTTTGCCGGGGCTGCCGGCAGGCCGATGCCCATGGAGCAGCATGAAGTCGACCGAATGCTGGGGCGGGCCGAAGAGGATGCCGCGGCGGCGCCCAGAGTCAAGATTGAATTCTCCCGGGGCGACGTCGTCAAGATCCGCGAAGGAACGTTCGAAAGCTTTGAGGGAACGATCGAAGAAATTGACGAGCACAATGGCAAGGTTTCTGTACTGATTGAGATTTTTGGCCGGTCAACGCCGGTTGAACTCGATCACTGGCAGGTTGAGTCTGTTTAGTCTTAGTGGATTGATCGATCGATGGGTAAACAGTTGGTGACGCAAATCAAGGTTCAGGTCACCGGTGGACAGGCGACACCCGCGCCGCCCGTCGGAACGGCCCTGGGGCCTCATGGAGTGAACATCGGGCAGTTCGTCCAGCAGTTTAATGATCAGACACGCGACATGATGGGGACGACCATTCCCGTCGTCATCTCCGTCTACAACGACCGTTCGTTCGACTTCATCCTGAAGAGCCCGCCAGCTGCAGTGTTGCTGAAGAAGGCGGCATCGATCGCGAAGGGATCGTCCAATCCGCTGAAGACAAAGGTGGGGACCGTCAAGCGGTCGCAGCTCGAAGAAATCGCAAAAGTGAAGTTCAATGACCTGAATTCGTCTTCGATTGAACAGGCGATGAAAGTGATCGCAGGCACCGCCAGAAGCATGGGGCTGGAGGTCGTCGAATAGCAATCCGGGAAGTCTCGCGGTGAGCCGCGTGCCGACGCACTGCGGTGTGTGTTCGTGAAGTTTGCTGAAGACATTTTTGGGTGAGAGTGATGGCTCGACAGTCAAAGCGCATGAAAGCGCTCGTTGAAAAAGCTCGGGAGCTGGGTGTTGTCGAACTTCCAAGGGCCGTTGAATCGCTGAAGGCTCTTGAAGGAAAGCTTCCGAAGGGCATCAAGCCCTGCAAGTTCGATCAGACAGTGGAAATCGCCGTTCGGCTGGGCGTTGACCCCAAACAGGCTGACCAGATGGTTCGCGGGTCGATCGTTCTGCCGCATGGAATCGGCAAGTCACAGCGTGTGCTTGTGTTCGCGCAGGGTGACAACGTTTCTGTCGCGAAATCTGCAGGGGCCGACCATGTCGGGGGCCGGGAACTTGCAGATAAGATCAAGGACGGATGGCTCGACTTCGATGTCGCGATCGCGACACCGGACATGATGGGGGTGGTCGGCCCGCTGGGTCGAGTCCTCGGGCCGCGCGGATTGATGCCGTCGCCACGTGCGGGCACTGTGACCCAGGACGTTGCAACGGCCGTGAAGGAATACAAGGCCGGCAAGGTGGAATTTCGTGTTGATTCAGGTTCGAACGTTCACTGCGTCGTCGGTCGCCTGTCGTTCGACGCCGCGAAGCTGCAGGAAAACATTGAGTCTCTGCTGCACTACATTCGCAGCCTGAAACCATCCACATCCAAGGGCGTTTACCTTCGAGGCATGTACGTTACGGCAACGATGTCTCCTTCAATTGCGGTCGCTATCTGACATATTGTGAGATCACCGGCAGGCGAATCTGGAATCATCTGCAGTCCGGGAATTTTTTCATGAGTCGTCGAATTAAAGACATGCTGATTTCGGACATTCAGTCACGGCTGGGTGATTCGCGGGATTTCCTTGTGGTGGATGTTTCAAAACTCGACGCGGTGTCGGCGAATAAATGGCGAATTGCACTGCGCCAGTCACGTATTTCCGCCCTGACGGTCAAGAACTCAATCGCTCGAAATGCGTTGCAGCGACTGGAAATCACCGGTCTGGAGAATGTTCTTAACGGTCCGTCAACACTGCTTTGGGGCGGTGAAGATGTTGTTGCGTTGTCGAAAGAAATCTCCCGCTGGGCGAAGCAGCTCTCCGGACTGGAGATTAAGGGCGGCACCGTCGAGGGTCAGGGGCTGGACGCCGCGGCCGTTGAGTCGCTGAGTAAGAGTCCGGGGCGCGCCGAACTGATTGCGGAGATCGCCGGATTGATGCTGGCACCGGGGCGTCAGCTTGCCGGTGCGATGCAGGCTCCCGGCGGGTTGCTTGCCGGCGCGCTGAAGAAGATCTCCGGGGATGACGACTAGAGCCACGAGACATGTGGACCTGACTGTACTGCGACAGTCAGGATGAATAGCTTTTTTACAGAATGGAAAGGTGGAGTTTAATGTCAACTGCCGAGGCAGAAGCCGCTACGGAATTTGATGCGTCAACCAAAGAGCTGGGCGATAAGATCGTCGGCCTGACGTTGCTGGAAGCGAAGAAGGTCGTGGACTACCTGAAGGAAGTTCATGGCATCGAACCGGCCGGCGGCGGCGCCATCATGATGGCAGCACCCGCCGGTGATGGTGGCGGCGGTGAAGCTGCCGCAGAAAAGACGGAATTTGACGTCGTGCTCACGGGCGACGGCGGCAACAAGATTCCTGTCATCAAGGTTGTCCGCGCCGCGACCGGCTTGGGCCTGAAGGAAGCCAAGGAACTTGTTGAGGCTGCTCCGAAGGCCGTCAAGGAAGGCGTCTCGAAAGAAGACGCCGAAAAGCTGAAAGCCGAAATCGAGGGTGCCGGCGGCACCTGCGAAATCAAGTAGTTTCAGTGAACAACGTGCTCTGTAAAAGGCTGTTCTCAGGGCTTCGGGGAGCGGTGATCGCCGCTCTCTGAGTCCTGTTTGGTGGCGTCGATGTGTCGTTCTTGCTACGATTCTGCGACGTCTACCCTGTTACGAATTCGATTTCAGTCGACGGCTGGCGTGGTCAACAGGATGTGGTCTCACTGATAGGTATTTCGTTCAGGCAGCTATCCTCGCGGGTAGGTGCCTTTTCGTTGTGCGCCTGTCGCGAGCGTCTTCCGGGTGACCCGCAGTTGGGAAGTTGTGGCCGCTCCCCCGTCCGCAGAAGCCCTCACATCGCGTTGCTCAGGAAATGAAGTCCGGAACCTCTTCGAGAGTTGACTCCGGCGCCGGTTGACTCCCCCCAAGCAATTGCATTCTGGATACGGAAGGCAAGAACACAGATGCCCGTCCCCGCTGTTCGCACGATCGACCAGAACACGGTTCGCGATTTCGGAAAAATCCAGGCAGACTTCGAGATTTCGGATCTGACTCGCATCCAAACGGCCTCGTATAGCCGGTTCCTGCAGATCGACCGCTCGCCGCGCGACCGTCTGGATCAGGGTCTGGAGGGAATTCTGCGCGAGGTCTTTCCAATCGAAAGCTATGACGGACAATTTCGCCTGGAGTACGTACGGTATGAACTGGGAAAGCCGCGGTACACCCCGGCGGAATGTCGCCAGTTGCGGCTGACCTATGGCATGCCGTTCCGAGTCTGGCTGCGACTTGTTAAGGAACAGCCGGTCGAGGAAGAGGTTTACCTCGGCGATATTCCAATCATGATCGGCGGCGGTGAATTCATCGTTAACGGCGCGGAACGTGTCGTTGTCAGCCAGCTCCACCGCTCACCCGGTGTTGACTTTGTGATGGCGGAGGAAACCGCCAGCAGCGATCGAAAAACTCACTCGTGCCGAATCATTCCCGAGCGGGGAAGCTGGATCGAGCTGTTGGTCAGCAAACGCGATGCAATCGGCGTGAGGATAGACCAGAGCGGCAAGTTTTCAGCTTTGACCCTGCTGCGAGCAATGTCGCCGGATTACTCCTCCGATGCATCACTGCTGCGACTGTTCTATGAAACCGAACAGGTCCGGATAAATGCGAAACTTGATGCGGAATCGCTGGTCGACCGGTATGCCGTCGACGACATCGTGTTCCCCAAAGACCATGAACGCAGCGGTGAAATCCTATGCGACGCCGGAGCTCAGTTGACTCAGGATCTGGCGGAGCTTCTTCTGACGTCAGGACTCAAGTCGGTCGAACTTGTTAAGGAAGTGAACGATCCCCTGATCCTGAAGACGCTTGCGGAGGATGCGACAGCTTCGCACGAAGAAGCGCTGCTGAGAATTTATCAGCGGCTGCGACCGGGGAACCCTCCGAATTTCGACAAGGCGCGAGACCTTTTCGCGGAAAAGTTCTTTGACGTGAACCGGTACCGCCTTGGTCGAGTCGGCAGGTTCCGCATCAACCGCAAGTTTGCGCAGGAGATTTCTGATGATGAAATGACTCTGCGACCTGAAGACTTCATCAACGCAATGCGGTACATCGTCCGTCTGCGGACTGCGGATGACACGGCACACATTGATGACATCGACAACCTGGGCAACCGACGCCTGCGGACCATCGATGAACTTGCAAGCGACGAAATCCGAAAGGGGTTTCTGAAGCTGCGGCGTACCGTGCAGGAGCGAATGAGCCTGAAGGAAGTCGACGCGATGACTCCGCGCACGCTTATTAACCCCAAAAGTGTATCCGCCGCGATCGATTTCTTTTACGGCCGAAGCGAACTCTCGCAGGTCGTTGACCAGACTAATCCCCTTTCAATGCTCACTCACGAACGGCGGCTCAGCGCGCTGGGGCCCGGTGGCCTGAACCGAAAGCGAGCCGGCTTTGAAGTTCGTGACGTTCACATTTCGCACTATGGTCGCATCTGTCCGATCGAAACGCCTGAAGGAACCAACATCGGACTGATCTCCAGCCTGGGAATTTTCTCCAAGGTTGATGACTACGGCTTCCTGATCTCGCCCTACCGTGTCGTTGAACACGGAAAGATCACCGACCAGGTGGTCTGGCTGCGTGCGGATGAAGAGTCATCCGGCCATGTCGCCCCCGCCGATACACCGGTCGAAAAAGGCGCCATCTCTGAAGCTCTGGTGCTGGCAAGATTCAAGAGCGATGTTGTGTGGATTCCCAAGGAGTCCGTTCAATACATCGACGTTGCCCCCTGCCAGATGGTCGGCGTTTCCGCAGGGCTGATTCCCTTCCTTGAACACGATGATGCAAACCGGGCACTGATGGGATCCAACATGCAGCGGCAGGCCGTGCCGCTGCTTATCACCGAGCGTCCCGTCGTCGGAACCGGCATGGAAGACCACGTCGCCCAGCACTCCGGCATGCTGGTCCGCGCGGAAAAGAGCGGCAAGGTGACCTATGTTGACGCAAACGTCATCGAAGTTGAGGGCCACAAGTATCCACTCAGGAAGTTTGTGCGGCTGAATGAACGTACCTGCCTGAATCAAAAGCCGATTGTTGCTGTGGGCGACAAGGTTAAGGCCGGACAGTTGCTGTGCGACAGCGCCGCAACTCGAAATGGCTCCCTGGCACTTGGACGCAATGTCCTGGTCGCATTCATGTCGTGGGAAGGATTCAACTTCGAAGACGCAATCATCCTCTCCGAGCGGCTGGTCAAGGAGGACGTTTATACATCGATCCACATGGATGAATTTGATGTGGAGATCCGTGAAACCAAGCTCGGTCGCGAAGAATTTACGCGCGATATCCCCAACGTCAGCGAAAAGGCGCTGCGACATCTCGACGAAGACGGAATCGTCAAGGTCGGAACTCGAGTCCACCCCGGCGACATTCTGGTCGGCAAGGTTTCGCCAAAGGCGAAGTCAGAACTGACGCCCGAAGAAAAGCTGCTGCACGCAATTTTCGGGCGGGCGGGCGAAGACGTGAAGAACGAATCGCTGGAGGTTCCCAGCGGCGTCGGCGGAATCGTGATTCATACCGAACGCTTTTCCCGCCGCATGAGCCTTTCTGAAGTGGAACGAAAGAGATTTGAAGATGAACTGAAGAAAGTCGAAAAGGAAGGCGACGCACGAATCGCCGAAGTGTTCAGGGGCTTCGCAAAAACTCTGTCGTCCGAACTCGGCCAGGCGATTACGGACGAGGACGGACGTGATCCGGTGAAACTCGATGACGCAAAGGTCGTTGCAGAATTTGCCCGCCGGTTTCCAGGGTACTTCGAAGAACTCGACATCCGCACGGCTCAGAAGAAAACCGCGGCACGAAAGCTGATGAAAGACGAATGGCCGGCGGTGGAAGCGGTCATCGATGAAGAAGCGCATCGGCTGAACAGCATGAAGCGAGGTGATGAACTTCCGAGCGGTGTGCTGCAGATGGTGAAAGTCTATGTGGCTTCCAAGCGGCAGATTTCCGTTGGCGACAAGATGGCGGGAAGGCACGGAAACAAAGGGGTGATTTCCAAGGTTCTTCCGATCGAGGACATGCCGTTCCTGGAAGACGGCACACCTGTGGACATTATCCTCAATCCTCTGGGCGTTCCGAGCCGCATGAACGTCGGTCAGATTCTGGAAACCCATCTGGGCTGGGCCGCCGGCAAAATGGGATACCGTGCCATCTGCCCGGTGTTCGACGGAGCGTCAGAAGAGGAAGTGCGAGATGCGCTTCGCGAGGCGGGTCTGCCCGAGGACGGCAAGGCGACACTCTATGACGGGCGCACCGGAGCGCCGATGGAGCAGAAAACCACGGTCGGCCAGATCTATATGCTGAAACTGCATCATCTGGTGGATGATAAAGTCCACGCCCGGGCAACCGGCCCGTACTCACTAATCACTCAGCAGCCGCTCGGCGGCAAGGCCCGATTTGGCGGCCAGCGATTCGGCGAAATGGAAGTCTGGGCACTGGAAGCATATGGAGCAGCCTTCATCCTGCAGGAACTGCTGACCGTCAAGAGCGACGATGTTGAGGGGCGAACGAAGATCTACGAATCGATGGTGAAGGGTGAAAATACTCTGGAAGCAGGCACCCCTGCCAGTTTTGACGTGCTGAACAATGAGATTCGCGGATTGTGCCTCAATCTGCAGCTCGAAAAGGCCGGGCACTAGCATCGGATCCGGGACCGGCAGTAGTTTTCTGCATCCGGGCTCTACTGTTGATCGTTGATATTGCCGGTATAACGGCCCCGCGGAAAGCCCTGCAGGCTGCGGTTTCCTGAATGAAGCGACAAGTGTTTGGGAGTTACAATCGTGAGTGTAAGCGAAACAACCTTCGACCGCGTAAACGATTTTGCGTCTGTCAAGATCGGGCTTGCGAGTCCTCACGATATTCGCAGTTGGTCCTTCGGTGAGGTTAAAAAGCCGGAGACAATCAACTACCGAACCTACCGTCCGGAACGCGACGGATTGTTCTGCGAGCGTATCTTTGGACCGGAAAAGGACTGGGAATGCGCCTGCGGCAAATACCGCGGCATGAAGTATAAGGGCATGATCTGCGACCGGTGCGGCGTCAAAGTGACACACAGTCGGGTGCGCCGCAAGCGCATGGGACATATCGAACTGGCAGCACCTGTCGTCCATATCTGGTTCTTCAAATCGATGCCCAGTCGTCTGGGCGCACTGCTGAACATGAAGACGACGTCGCTGGAAAAGGTCATCTATTTCCAGGACTACGTCGTCACGGACCCTGGCGAAACACCACTGACAATGTGCCAGATGCTGACGGAAGAAGAAGCCCGCACTGCGCGCAGAGACTACGGTGACGATGCTTTCGAAATCGGTATGGGGGCTGAGGCGATCAAGAAGCTGCTGACTGCCATTCGGCTGACGGATCAATCGGGAGATCTGCGGACCGCTCTCGCAAAGACCAGAAGTCAAACCACAACCAAGGACCTGATCAAGCGGCTGAAAATCACGGAATCCCTGCGCGACAGTGAGAATCGTCCGGAATGGATGGTACTCGACGTAATTCCCGTTATCCCACCGGACCTGCGACCGTTGGTGCTGCTGGATTCCGGCAACTTCGCGACAAGTGACCTCAACGACCTCTACCGCCGAATCATCAATCGGAACAACCGGCTGAAGAAGCTCGTTGACCTCAACGCGCCGGAAGTCATCGTGCGCAATGAAAAGCGCATGCTGCAGCAGTCGGTCGATGCCTTGTTTGACAACAATCGCTGCAAGCGGCCGGTGCTCGGATCATCCAATCGTCCGCTCAAATCGCTGATGGACATGATCAAGGGGAAACAGGGTCGCTTCCGCGAGAACCTGCTCGGCAAGCGAGTCGACTATTCCGCACGCAGCGTGATCGTCGTCGGCCCGGAACTCAAGCTGCATCAGTGCGGCCTTCCCAAGAAGATTGCGCTGGAGCTGTTCCAGCCGTTTGTCATCCGCCGCCTGAAGGAACTGGGACACGCGGATACAATCAAGCGTGCGAAGCGCATGCTGGAACGCCGCGACGAAGATGTCTGGGACATTCTTGACGAGGTCATCCGCAACCATCCCGTTCTGCTGAATCGCGCTCCGACGCTGCACCGCATCGGCATTCAGGCATTCGAACCCATTCTCGTGGAAGGCAACGCGATCAAACTGCACCCGCTGGTCTGCAAGGGCTTCAATGCGGACTTTGACGGCGACCAGATGGCCGTCCATCTGCCACTGTCAATTGAAGCGCAGGTCGAGGCCACGACGCTGATGATGTCGACGCACAATATTTTCAGCCCGGCCAATGGTGCGCCGATCATTAGTGCCTCACAGGATATTGTGATGGGATGCTATTACCTGACGCTCAAGCGCGAAGGGCATCGCGGCGAAGGCATGGTATTCGCGTCGGCCGACGAAGTGTTTATGGCATTCAATCAGGGCAAGGTATCCCGACACGCCACAATTCGTGTGCGCATGCCCAAGGACAAGCGGGTGAAGGGTGATGGCGCAAAAGCCTATCGGCAGGGCGGACTGATCGAAACATCTCCCGGCCGCGTTATGTTTAACGACATCCTTCCTCACGGGCTGGCGTTCTACAATATGACCATGAGGAGCAAGGATCTGGCAACTGTCATTTCCGACTGCTATTTGGAGTTGGGTCGCCGTGAGACAATTGAGCTTCTGGACCGTATGAAGGACTGCGGCTTTCGGGCATCGACGGAAAGCGGACTGTCATTCGGAGCAAGTGACCTGAAAACCGCTCCCAACAAGGAGAAGGTGATCGCCGAAGGTGAAAAGGCGGTGCTGAAGCAGATGAAGCTGTTTGAACGCGGTGTTCTCACGGAAAAGGAACGTTACAACACGGTACTTGACATCTGGACTCACGCACGTGAGGAAATCGTCAAGGGGATGATGGAGCAGCTTGAGCATGACGTGCGCGACGAGGGTCGGTATGTCAATCCGATCTACCTGATGGCTCATTCGGGCGCTCGAGGCGGTGTCGGGCAGATTCAGCAGTTGGCCGGCATGCGCGGCTTGATGGCGAAGCCCAGCGGCGAGATCATTGAAACACCCATCAAGTCAAACTTCCGAGAAGGGCTTTCGGTGCTGGAATACTTCAGTTCCACACACGGTGCCCGCAAAGGGCTGGCTGATACGGCGCTCAAAACGGCGGACAGCGGGTACCTCACCAGAAAACTTGCGGATATCTGTCAGAACATGGTTGTCACAAGCCACAACTGCGGGACGACAAAAGGGCTCACTCGCGGCGTCGTGTATCGCGGCGAGAAAGTCGAAGTGGGTCTGGCGGATGCCATTCGCGGCCGCGTATCACGAACCAATATCGTGAACCCCATTACGGACGAGGTTATCGTTCGCGAAGACGAGCTGATTACCGTCGAAAAGGCCCGCAAGATCGAAGACATGGGACTGGAGCGGATTCAGGTGCGCAGCCCGCTGACGTGCGATGCGCCTCTGGGCATTTGTCAGTTGTGCTACGGAATGGACCTCTCCACCGGAGACCTTGTCGAGCAGGGAATGGCAGTGGGGATTATTGCCGCCCAGAGTATTGGCGAACCAGGTACGCAGTTGACAATGCGGACATTCCACATTGGCGGTGTCGCCCAAAAGGATATGGAACAAAGTGAATTGCTCGCAAAGCGAGCCGGCCGAATTCGCTTTGCAAGAATCCGGAGTGTGTCCAACGCTGACGGTAAGCCCGTGGTGCTGGGACGCAACGGCGAAATCGCAATTGTTGACGACAAGGGACGTGAAGTCGAAAAACAAACGGTTCCCAGCGGGGCGGTACTTCAGGTCGCTGAGAACCAGGAGGTTGCGCAGGGCGCCGTGCTCTGCAATTGGGACCCTCACTCGATTCCGATCATTTCTCAGGTAGGTGGTCGCGTGCGTCTGGACGAATGCGTCGAGGGTCAGACCATCAGGTCCGAAAAAGACTCGTCAGGCAACATTCGTCGGACTGTCACCGAACACCGCGGTGGCCTGCATCCTCAGGTAATCGTGGAGGACGGAGCCGGAAAGATTCTCGACTTCTATTACCTGCCGGAAGGAGCCGGCCTGGAGGTTTCTGAAGGGGACCAGATTTCGGCTGGAACGTCCGTCGCAAAGACCCCCCGCGAAGCGTCCGGAACGCAGGATATTACCGGCGGGTTGCCGCGTGTTACGGAGCTGTTCGAAGCCCGCAGCCCCAAGGATCCGGCCGTCGTAGCCGAAATTAGCGGCGAAATCGAACTGCTGGCCGAAAAGAAGCGCGGAAAACGAATCGTCGTCGTGCGAGGGAAGGACGGCACCGAAGTCGAACATGTCATTCCGCACGGAAAACAGTTGCTCGTACATCAGGGTGACGTTGTCGTGGCGGGCGATGCACTTGTACGGGGTCCGCTTGTTCCGCACGACATCCTGCGAGTCAGCGGTCCCGAAGAAGTTCAGCAGTATCTGCTGCATGAAATTCAAAACGTGTACCGCGCTCAGCGCGTCGAAATCGACGACAAACACATCGAAATCGTCGTTTCCCAAATGCTGCGCAAGGTAAAGATTGACGAGGTTGGCGATACGGATCTGCTGCCCGGACTCTTGATCGACAAGTTCGAACTCAAGAAGGTAAATGACGCCCTTGACTCGGAGTGCCGCATCACGGATCCCGGCGATACCGAATATGAACTCGACGATAAGGTCAGACTCACTGAAGTCGAGGAAGTGAATACCGAAGTATCCAAACCTGCAAAGTTCACAAAGTTAAGGCCTGCAAAGGCCAGTCCACAGTTGCTTGGCATCACAAAGGCGGCTGTTCAGAGCGAAAGCTTCATCTCCGCCGCCAGCTTCCAGGAAACGACCAAGGTATTGACGGAGGCTGCACTTGGGGGGCGAGTGGACAACCTCGTCGGCTTGAAGGAAAACGTCATTCTGGGACACCTGATTCCAGCGGGCACCGGGTTCCACCTTCACCAGGAAGCACACGTGCGAATTCATGACGAAGCGATCCGGGAACAGGAGGAAGCGAAGGCCAGGATTCTTGCCGCTCGTCATGACATGCTCACCGAAGCGGATCTGATCGCACGCCGGGCAGAGAACGACGACCGGCCTCGCGCCCCTTCGCTGGCTGACCTCACTCCCGACGAGCCGCTCAACTAGAACTGGAATTGAAGAGTACACATCGCCTTCGGTTGACGATGATCCCCGCCGCGACTAGAGTGCCGCGTTCCGGCAATTCCCTGATCCGCCACGCGAGTTCTGTTCGTATCGCCCGGAGTCTTATTTTGCCAACGGCGGGTGTCGCCAATCCGGCGCCATGTTTTGACAGAGTTTCATTTCCATGCCGACAATTAATCAGTTGGTCCGAAAGCCTCGCCGGCAACAAAGGTCCAAGAGCAAGACGCCACTGCTGGAAGGTTGTCCGCAGAAACGCGGCGTCTGCCTGCAGGTCAAGACGGTGACTCCGAAGAAGCCGAATTCGGCACTTCGAAAAGTTGCACGTGTGCGCCTGTCGAACGGAAAGGAAGTAACAGCCTACATTCCCGGCGAAGGCCACAACCTTCAGGAGCACTCGATCGTGCTCGTTCGGGGTGGTCGTGTGCGTGACCTTCCCGGTGTCAGATACAAGGTCGTTCGCGGCGTCCTGGACACGCTGGGCGTCGGCGATCGCCGCCAGGCGCGCAGCCGCTACGGTTCAAAACGCCCGAAATAGACATTTCCCGATCACGTTTTGTGGAAGTTCCCGTTTTAAGATGGTCAAGAAGTTCACAGCAAGTCGAGAACAGCTCAAGCCGGACACTCGGTATGGTTCGAAGCTGCTTTCGAAGTTTGTCAACTGCCTGATGTACGATGGCAAAAAAAGTGTCGCAACCAGCGCCGTATACAGCGCGCTGGACATAATCAAGAAGCAGCTTCCCGACGAAGACCCGCTGGACGTATTCACGACGGCGGTGGAAAACGTCAAGCCGGCGATTGAAGTGCGCTCAAAGCGTGTCGGGGGAGCGACATATCAGGTTCCCACTCCGGTAAACCCTCGCCGACAGCAGGCATTGTCGATCCGGTGGATTCTGGAGGCGGTTCGGGGCCGCAAGGGAAGGCCGATTAATCGGTCGCTTGCCGAAGAGCTGCTGGCCGCCTATCGCCGGGAAGGAATTGCAATGACGAAGCGAGAAAACGTTCATCGGATGGCAGATGCAAACAAGGCGTTTTCGCACTTCGCCTGGTAAGCACCGCCCGGCTTCAATCCCAATCCGCCAGACAGAGCGTTCATTGAACACTGTTTGGCGTTTTTTTTTGCCGCAGCGCTCTGTCGGGTTTCCTGCCCGGCGGTACTGCCAAAGCAAGTCCCATGTCACGACCAATTGAATCCCTCAGAAACATTGGCATCATCGCACACATCGATGCCGGAAAAACGACAACCACGGAACGCATTCTGTACTACACTGGCGCTTCGTATCGCATGGGAAACGTCGATGACGGCACAACGCAGACGGACTTCGATCCCGAGGAAGCCCAGCGCGGTATCACCATCTATTCGGCGGCGGTCACGTGCGAATGGAAGGATTGTGTGATCAATATTATTGACACACCGGGTCACGTTGACTTCACGGCGGAAGTAGAGCGCAGCCTGAGAGTACTGGACGGTGCCGTCGTAATCTTCAGTGCCGTCGAGGGCGTGGAAGCGCAAAGTGAAACGGTCTGGCGACAGGCTGACCGCTACGGTGTGCCACGAATCTGTTTCATTAATAAGATGGACAGAATTGGTGCTGATTTTGAGGCAGTGCTTCAAGCCATGAAGAAGCGGTTACATGCTGACCCGCTGCCGCTTCAGATTCCCATTGGTCACGGTCCGGCGGAGAATCAGAATGGTTTTCGAGGCGTCGTCGACCTGCTGTCCATGAAGGCAATGTACTGGGACGTCGAGTCTCGCGGAGCTCAGTTTCGAGTTGAGGACGTTCCACCCGAAATCTCGGATGATGCGGTGCTGCGTCGCGACGAATTGCTTGACGCCCTGTCTCTAATTGACGATGACGTCATGCAGGCGTATATGGAAGGCGACAGTGTGCCGGAGACCGCCGCCCTGAATGCCATTCGCAAAGGAACACTGGATGGAAAGTTCCAGCCGGTGCTTTGTGGTTCGTCACTTGATTACATCGGCGTACAGCCGGTTCTTGACGCCGTCTCGGCATTTCTGCCGAGCCCGCTGGATCGACCAGCGGTCAGTGGCCTGAACCCGGCTGCCGCGGCGGGCGACGAGACGATTTCCAGACGGACGTCCAACGACGAACCCACCTGCGCCCTGGTCTTCAAGATCCAGGCAGACGTCCATGGCGACTTGTATTTCGCGCGGGTGTATTCCGGCATCCTGAAGGGAAATTCCCGGCTCCTGAATCCGCGGACAAAGAAAAAGGAACTCATCACACAGCTCTGGCACATTCAGTCTGATTCGCGAGAGAAGGTCGAGCAGGTCGAGGCCGGGGACATTTGCGGTATCATTGGCCCGAAGGACACAGCGACGGGAGACACGCTCTGCGATCCCCAGAAGCCGATCGTACTGGAACACATTCGGTTTCCGGATACGGTGATCTCGATGGCGATCGAACCTGATTCGAGCGCCGATCGGAAAAAACTGGCCGAAACCCTTCAGCGACTTGAACGACAGGACCCCACATTCACCGCAAGAGTCGACGAGGAAACCGGCCAGACAATCATCAGCGGCATGGGCGAACTTCACTTGGAAGTCATTCGCCACAGGATGGAACGTGATTTCAATCTCAAGATCCGAGTTCACAAGCCGCGGGTCAGTTACCGGGAGAAATTAAAGGGCAAGTTGGCAGCGGCAGTGGAGTTCGCGGCCACGACACCGGCAGCCAGCTTGTACTTTGGCCTGGAAATCACCGCCGAAGAGGTGGCGGGACAGGAGCAGCCGGTCGTCATCTCCCACTCGCTGAAACCGGATGCGATGCCGGGAGCGGCGCTCCGCATTCTGATGGAGGCCATGGAAGAAGAAGCTCGAGGAGGTGGGGTTTGGGGAAATCCGCTGATGGACATGCGGATCACAATCACGCAGACTGATTTTCGCGAAGGCGAATCCACCGAGGTGGCTATTCGCACAGCTGCACGCCAGGCATTTGACAAGATCCTTCACGAAGGAAAACTGGCGGTCATGGAACCTGTGATGTCCCTTGAAGTCGTCACACCGGATACGTTTATCGGAAGCATTCAGTCCGACCTGAATTCGCGCCGCGCTCTGATCGTGGATTCCGATCGACGCGGCGACCTCTGTGTGATGAAAGTCGAAGTACCGCTGATCGAGATGTTCGGATACTCGACGCAAATCAGAAGTCTGTCCCAGGGACGAGCTTCTTATTCAATGGAACCCTGCCGATATGCAGAAGCTCCGCCCACCGCAATGAACTGAGGCATCGTGGGCGAAATGCGGTACGGTTGACTTCTGCCAGGAATCCGGATTTCCCGTTTTATTCTGCATTGCCCATGATTGACAGGATGCAGACACAACTCTAACATGTGCGATTCCCCGTTCCGGGGCGTGTTGGAATTTTCGTAACTTCTTTGCTCAAGGTGACTTGCGGTGGCTCGGGTTGGTGAAGAAAGCATCCGGATTCGGATGGAAGCATATGACCATTCCGTTCTGGATCAGTCTGCAGCCGACATCGTTGACACAGCGAAGCGAACAGGGGCGATTGTGCATGGCCCCATCCCGCTGCCGACTCGTATTGAGCGATATACGGTGCTGCGGAGTCCCCACATTGACAAGAAGTCTCGCGAACAGTTCGAAATTCGAACTCACAAGCGACTGATTGATATCTGTCAGCCGACGGGCAAGACGATTGATGCATTGAACAAACTTTCCCTGCCTGCCGGTGTTGATATCAAGATTAAGGCAACTGCGACCGCCTGACACGGGTGGATCGGTTGCCCTGTGGTTGCGTGCTGTAGCCGACTTGCTCGACTCTGCGTGCAGTTGGCCTTCCTTTGGTGTGTGCGCACTGTCGCACAGGTGGCGTAGCTATGCCCGTCGGATTATTAGGCAAAAAAGTAGGCATGACCCAGGTCTATAGTGACGAAGGCGCCATCGTGCCGGTAACGGTCATTCAGGCTGGGCCCTGCGTTGTTACTCGCATTCGAACGAAGGACCGCGACGGATACGATGCCGTTCAGCTGGGCTTTGGTCAGAAGTCACGGCGATCGGCAAGTCGCGCAGATCGCGGTCAGGTCGCAGAAGTCGGTGGTCGTCGCCAAAAACTCAGGCAGGCGGCAGGCACTGAGGGCTTGGGCCGTGCCGGCTGTGAGCCCGTCGAAATGATGAGGGAATTCCGATGTGACGACGCATCGCATGGATTTGAAATCGGCCAGACGGTTGGTGCTGATTCGTTCGCGGAACTGAAGTTTGTTGACGTAATCGGGGTCTCGAAGGGCAGGGGTCACGCAGGCGTGATGAAGCGCCATAACTTTGGAGGGCAGCGTGCAACCCATGGTGTCAAGCGAGTTCACCGGCACGGTGGCTCCATTGGCCAAAGTGCTGACCCGTCACGGGTCCTTCGGGGTACTCGTATGCCCGGGCGATACGGTGGCGTTCGGGTTACGGTGCGAAACCTTAAGATTTTTCGCGTTGACGGCGAAGCCGGAATGGTGCTTGTTGAAGGCGCGGTTCCCGGTCCCAATGGCGGTTTTCTTATTCTTCGCCGCTCAGTCAGGAATCGTTAGTCGCGGGTGCATGCAATGATTTCCGTTCCCATTCGAGATATGAGCGGTGCCGAATCGGGCGTATACGAGTTCGACCCGGCGGACCTTGCGTCATCGATCAACCGGCAGTTGCTTCATGATGTTGTCGTCATGTATGAAGCAAACCGACGCGTTGGAACCGTTCAGACGAAATCGCGCGGCATGGTAAAGGGAAGCACGCGGAAGCTGTTCCGGCAGAAGGGAACCGGTCGCGCCAGGGCCGGAAATATTCGAACACCAATTCGCAGGGGTGGTGGTCACGCATTCGGGAAAACACCCCGCGACTACAGCTACCGACTGCCAAGAAAGGCAATCCAATCGGCGACACGCATGGCACTGCTAAGTAAGTTTCACGACAGCGAAGCGGTGGTGTTATCGAACTGGTCGTGTCCGGAGCCCCGGACTCGCGTCGTCTGCGGCACGCTCGCGGCACTCGGCGTAGCGGGGCGGACGGTTCTGCTTGCAACGGATGGCCTTGATGCGAATGTCTGGAAATCGGCACGTAACATTGCCGGTGTGGAGGTGATGCCTGCGTCTGACCTGAATGCCTATTCTTTGCTGCGGTGTCGTCATCTGGTGATTACGGCATCTGCCATGGATTCGCTTCTGGGTCGCAGGGCGCAAGTGTCTGCCTGAGCCTTAAGGTGACTGAGTCATGACGGAGACAATCGAAAAGGGTATTCAAATGGAGTCGCACCAGGTAATTCGGCGACCTCTGGTGACGGAAAAGGGAATGCATGCCTCAGAAAGGCTGAATGCATACAGCTTCGAAGTGCATCCGCTTGCAACAAAATCGGACATTCGAAGGGCTGTTGAGGGACTGTGGGACGTTCGCGTTGTTGGCGTACGAACGCAGTCGCGCAAGGGCAAGACGCGCAGGCATCGCGTTGCCATCGGGCGTACAAAGAACTGGAAAAAGGCAATTGTCAAACTCCACGAAGACGACAGGATTTCCTTCTTCTAGAGCGGGGGCGGTCGGGGCTTTTGTCAGTTTCGTGGCTGGGAATGTTTTGAGGAGTTGGCGGTGGGTGTTCGTCAATATAAGCCGGTTACTCCGGGGCGCAGAGGGGCATCGGTCAGCGATTTTTCAGAGCTGACCGATCGTAAGAAGCGACCGGAGAAATCTCTCACCAGGCGAGCGAAGAAGAAGGGCGGTAGGAATAATCAGGGGAAGATCACCGTCCGTCATCGCGGGGGTGGACACAAACGGCTCTACCGGGTCATTGACTTCAGGCGTCAGAAAGACGGGATAAAGGCAACTGTCACTCACATCGAGTACGATCCAAACAGAACGTGCCGGATCGCACTGTTGGAGTACGCCGACGGAGAGAAGGCATATATCCTCGCCCCGGACAAGCTTGTGGCCGGAGCCGTGGTGGAAAGCGGTGAGTCTGCTGAGCCAAACGTCGGCAACTGCATGGCTCTGAGTGCAATTCCGCCCGGAACTCAAATCCACAATATTGAAATGCAGCCTGGTCGCGGCGGCCAGATCTGCCGGAGCGCCGGAGTCGGTGCGACACTAAATGCCCGCGAAGGACGATGGGCTCAGGTCACATTACCCAGCGGTGAAGTGCGAAGACTGCCAAGCAGTTGCCGTGCGACAATCGGAGTCGTCGGGAATGCCGAACACAGCAGCATTGTTCTGGGAAAAGCCGGACGTAAACGCTGGATGGGTCGTCGCCCCCATGTGCGAGGCACAGCAATGAACCCGGTGGCGCACCCGATGGGCGGTGGCGAGGGTCGCAACTCGGGCGGTCGACACCCGTGCAGCCCAACCGGAAAGCTCTCGAAGGGTGGTAAGACCCGAAAGCGACGAAAGGCATCATCAAGGGCTATCATCCGTCGCCGCCGGTCGCGTCGTTATGGTGAAGTCAAAATCTGACTGAAGTTGATTGAAGGTTGAATTATGGGGCGTTCGCTCAAAAAAGGGCCATATATCGATGAGAAGCTGCTCAGGAAAGTTGAGCGTCTGAATGCCTCTGGCGATAAGGAGCCGCTGAAGACCTGGGCGAGGAGCTGCACCATTTCTCCGGAGTTTGTCGGACATACATTTCTGGTACACAATGGCCGTATCCATATGAATGTCTACATCACTGAGGATATGGTGGGACATAAGCTCGGCGAGTTTGCTCCGACTCGAACATTTCGGGGTCATGGTGCGAAAGGTAAGAAGTAGTCATGAGCCTTGTCAGAGCCACTCACCGGTATGCTCGGATCTCTCCAACCAAAGTTCGACCGTTCGCAGACCTAATTCGCGGCATGTCGGCCGAAGAGGGGCTGCAGGCTCTGCAGTATGTCCCAAACCGGGGGGCTCGCTTCCTTGAGCTGGTTCTGAAGAGCGCGATCGCCAATGCTGAGGACCGCGGCGTGAGAAATCCTGACCGACTACTTATCGCTGAGTGTCGGGTGGACGGAGGTCCGATGTTTAAACGAGTCCAGCCGCGGGCGCGCGGAATGGCATTCCTGATTCGGCGCCGGACTGCACATATTCATGTCGGAGTGGACGCACCGGAACTCGGATAGCGTCGCCACTGACTCCTGTGGCATTGCTTTGAAGGTTGACACATCAATGGGACAAAAAGTCAGGCCAACCGGATACCGGATCGGCGTTATGGAGAATTGGCGCAGCCGGTGGTACGCGCCGAAACGCGAATACGGTGACCTGCTTGCAGAGGATTTCAAGATCCGCAGATTTGTCAGTGAGAAGTATCAGTTCGCTGAGATCGCCCGCGTTGAGATCGAAAGAACGCGCGATCAGGTCGTGGTTCATCTGTTTACCGCCAGACCAGGTGTCATTATTGGCAGGAAAGGGCAGGAAGTTGATCGCCTGAAGGGCGAACTGGAAGACCTTACCGGTCGGCGCATGGATTTGAAGATCGTAGAGATTTCGAACCCCAATCGCGACGCGAAGCTGGTGGCTGACAAGATTTCGCAGCAGCTCTCAAAGCGAGGCAGCTTTCGGCGTGCGATCAAGAAGACGCTCGATGAAGTCATGAGTTCCGGTGTGTTCGGCGTCAAGATTGAGATGTCCGGGCGACTGGGCGGAGCTGAAATGTCCCGCAAGGAAAAAGCCAGTCGGGGTTCGATTCCCCTTTCGACGCTGCGGCGACACATTGATTACGGATTCTCCGCAGCCAAGACTGCTCAGGGAATCATAGGTGTTAAGGTTTGGATTGATTTAGGCGACTATACGGACGAGGAGACTGCAGATGGCGCTCATGCCAAAGCGGGTCAAGCATCGAAAAAGCCAAAGAGGACGTATAAGAGGTAACGCGTTGCGGGGCAATACCGTGGTTCACGGCGACTGGGGACTGCAGTCTCTGGATCCCGGCCATGTCACCGCCCAGACGATTGAGGCGTGCCGCATCGCGGCGACGCAATATGTTCGGGGTATTGGAAAAGTTTATATTCGCATCTTTCCACAAAAACCGGTGACTGCACGTCCGCTTGAAACACGAATGGGCAAAGGGAAGGGCGAACCGGATCGATGGGTCGCGGTCGTGAAACCTGGAACTGTTCTGTTTGAACTTAAGGGTGTATCACGTGAGTCGGCGCGAGATTGCTTCAATCGAGTAGCACATAAACTTCCCGTAAGAGTCAGGCTCGTCGGTCGTCGACCTGACATTGAATAGCTAAGGCGAAACGAAAAGAACCCTGTCATGTCAAAAGCGGCGACTTTGCGGGAAATGTCTGACGAACAGCTGTCTCACGAACTAAGGGAGACGCAGCAGTCACTGTTTCGGATCCGATTTCAATCGGCCACAGAGCGAAATGACACTCCGAGTAATGTCAGGAAGCTTCGGCGGGTTGTCGCGCGCATCAAGACGATTCAGCGTGAGCGCGAACTTGATGCGGCGACAGTCGCCCAATAGTTTTGATCTTGTCGGGAAGGTGCTTTTGTATGAAGAAGATCATGGTCGGTACCGTGGCCAGCACAAAACAGAAGAAGACGTTGCGTGTGGAAATCGAGCGTCGTTTCCGCCATCGAAAGTATGGAAAGATCGTTCGCGGACGTACGATTTGCCACGTGCATGATGACGCGGAACTGGCGTCATCCGGTGACTTGGTTGAAATTGAGGAGTCCGCGCCGAAATCCAGAACGAAACGATGGAATTTGACCAGGATTGTCAGACGCGCGGATGAAGTTGCAGTTGAGAACACCGCGTCCACAAGCGACGACGTATAGGTGATGGGTCGTTGATGCAGCCTGCTCGTGGAAGAGGCATAGGGATTACACGATGATTCAAATGCAGACAATTATGGACGTAGCTGACAATTCGGGAGCGAAGCTCGTCCGCTGTATCAAGGTCTTGGGGGGAACCCGGAGGCGGTACGCTAGGCTGGGCGATATTGTCGTTGTTAGTGTCCAGAAGTCGCTGCCGGGCAGCAGCGTGAAGGCGGGAACTGTTGCGAAGGGTGTGGTCGTGCGCTGCCGGAAGCCGACTCGCAGAGACGATGGAAGCTATGTGAGATTTGACCGGAATGCTGTCGTACTTGTGGATGCGGACGGAAACCCCAAGGGAACGCGAATTTTTGGCGCCGTCGCCCGCGAACTGAGGGATCGGCGATATATGAAGATCGTCAGCCTTGCAAGCGAAGTAGTTTAACGAAACCAACTTGACGGCTCGGATAGTGCAGATTACTCATGGCTCGAATGCTGGAAGAATACAATAATCGGATTGTCGCTGAACTGAAAGCGTCACTGGGCAGAGGAAATGTCCATTCACTTCCGAAGTTGCAGAAAATCGTCGTAAGCATGGGGGTCGGCGAAGCGATTCAGGACCGCAAGCGGCTGGATACGGCGGTTGAGCACCTGACGCAACTCACCGGGCAGAAGGCTCAGATTTGCCGTGCCAGAAAGTCAGTTGCAGGATTCCGACTGCGCGAGGGCATGCCGATCGGCTGCAGGGTTACACTTCGCGGCAGGCGAATGTACGATTTTCTGGATCGCCTGATCACTCTGGCGCTCCCGCGTGTTCGTGACTTTCGCGGCTTGAATCCAAACGCCTTTGACGGCAACGGCAATTATAACTACGGTCTTTCGGAGCAGCTTGTATTCCCCGAGATCGACCCGGAGACTGTTACTCAGCCGCAGGGGATGAACATTACAATCGTCAGCACGGCCAGGACAGACGACGAGGGCAGAATACTGCTGAAGGCGTTTGGGATGCCGTTCAAAACCTCAGAGAAATAGACCCGGAATGGCCAGCAAAGCAAAGATCGAAAAGGCACGACGAAAGCCGAAGTTTAGCACTCGCATTGAACACCGGTGTGTCCTTTGTGGACGTCCCCGCAGTGTTTACCGGAAGTTTAAAGTTTGCAGAATTTGTTTTCGCGATCTTTGCCTTGAAGGTCTCGTTCCCGGCGCTAGGAAAGCAAGTTGGTAGCGACGCAAAACGTGGTTAAATCTTTTGTTTAGCGACTTTGGTACGATGAGCCATGATGACAGATCCGATTGCTGACCTGCTGACGCGAATTCGCAATGCGATTCACGTCGAACGGCCGTTTGTCGATGTCCCGATTTCTAAGACCAAAGTGCGCGTTGTGGAAGCTCTGCAGCGCGAGGGATACCTGTGGGACTACGAAATCATTGAAGGACAACCGGTCTCAGTGCTTCGCGTGAACCTCAAGTATGGTCCCAACGGTGAACACGTAATCCAGCACATTGAACGAATCAGCAAGCCGGGCCGGAGAGTCTACGTCGGTGTTCGCGATATGCAGGATGTGCGGCAGGGAGTGGGCATTTCAATCTTGTCAACCTCCAGAGGAGTTCTTAGCAACCGGGAAGCGCGCAAAGAAGGTGTCGGTGGCGAACTGCTTTGCCAGGTGTGGTAGCGACTTACCCAGGGACAATTCCAACAGAAGCGACGTGAAGCGATGTCTCGTATTGGAAAAAAACCGATCAGCTTTCCTACCGATGTCAGTGTGACGATCAGTGGTACCGCGATTTCGGTGAAAGGCCCCAAAGGCAGCCTTTCAATGACAATCCATCCAAACATGTCCGTGGAAATTGACGAAGCGAGCCGTGTTGTGCGGGTCAATCGCCCCAGTGATTCGCGAGAGAACCGGGCTCTGCATGGCCTTACCCGCAGCCTTGTGCAGAATATGGTCACGGGGGTCTCCACACCATTTGAGCGACGGCTTGTTATTGTAGGCGTTGGGTACAACGCGAGAATCTCAGGCAATAAGATTGCCCTGCAGGTTGGCTACGCAAATACCGTTGAGCTTGCGATTCCGCCCTCTGTGACTTGTGAAGTTCCCGATCCGACACGAGTGCTGATCCGCGGCGCCGACAAACAGGTTGTCGGGCAATTTGCCGCCGAGATTCGCAATGTAAGGCCACCGGAGCCGTATAAGGGCAAGGGAATCCGTTATGAAAACGAATATGTGCGCCGAAAGGCCGGTAAGGCTTTCGGTTCCAAGTAGTGATATCCTGTTGTGAGAATTTTTCAAAGTCGTTGCCGTAGAGTCGCGGCAGGTGCAGATTAATCTGAATGAGCAGTCATGAAACTTGAGAAGCGGCTGGCAAGACAGAAGGTACGACGCGGGTTTCGAGTCAGGAATCGGGTTCGCCGGGATGCTCACGGACGTCCCCGGCTTTCTGTTTTTCGCAGCAATCGTCACATTTATGCTCAGGTTATTGACGACGCACTGGGAAGGACTTTGGCAGCGGCCAGCAGTGTCGACCAAGATGTCGCGGGCCCCGGCAAGTGTGCGGGAACGCGTGAGGACGCTGCCTCTGTTGGGAAGCTGATTGCGAAGCGCGCGATCGAGAAAGGCATTTCGGCGGTGGTCTTTGATCGCGGCGTATTTCGATATCATGGACGAATTGCGGCGCTGGCAGATGCCGCGAGGGAATGCGGTCTTCAGTTCTAGCGTATCTTCGGTAACACGTGATTAAGCGAGGTTTAGGTGTCTACTGCTGAATCAAGAAGCGGATCTGCTGAGTTTGTCGTTCAGATCCGCCGTTGTGCATGTGTCGTGAAAGGCGGTCGCCGATTTAGCTTCGCTGCGCTTGTGGTTACGGGCGACGGCAGCGGACGCGCGGGATACGGTTACGGGAAGGCAACTGAAGTGCCGCTGGCTGTCGAGAAGGCCACGAAGCAGGCGAATCGATCACAGCATTCTGTCCCGTTAGTTGGCACGACAATTCCGCACCAAGTTGTAGGAACCTTTCGGTCGTCTCGTGTACTTCTGCTGCCGGCACGTCCGGGTACCGGTGTTATCGCGGGCGAATGTGTACGCTCTGTTGTCGAAGCCGCGGGCGTCCACGATATCCTTACCAAGAGCTTTGGGTCAACGAATCCGCTCAATCTGGTAAAGGCAACGTTTGATGCCCTGTCTCAGTTGCGAACGCGGGAAGTCATCGAACGCCTTCGGGGAGTATCTCTGTCATGATCCTGAATGACGTACACGTAGAGATTCAAAAAAGAAAGAAGCGCAAGCGGGTCGGTCGTGGCCCCGGTTCAGGTCACGGAAAGACGGCGGGCCGAGGACACAAGGGGTACTACAGCCGATCAGGGTCGTCACGTCGCGCCGGATTTGAAGGCGGACAGATGCCGCTCTTCCGTCGCGTGGCAAAACGCGGTTTTAACAATCGCGCCTTTGCTGACACTGTGGTGATCATTAATGTCGGCCAACTGTCCGATGTTTTTGAAGCCGGTTCGGAAGTCACTGCAGAGGCGCTTGTGGCGAAGGGAATTGTCCCGAGCCGATTCGATGTCCTCAAGGTGTTGGGTGACGGTGAACTCACGAAAAAGCTCACCGTGAGAGCTCATCGCTTTTCCCGAAGCGCAGAAGCGAAGATTGTCGCGGCGGGCGGGAAGTTTGAACGTGTCACTGTCTGACGGCAACGCCTGGCAACGGGCGACAGCCATCAGGGATTGAATGTCGGAGAGACACGATATGCTGACAAAGCTCGGAACAGTATTTAAGGTGCCGGAACTGCGGCGGAAAATCCTGCTGACAATCGCACTGCTCGCGGTTTATCGCATGGGTTTTTCGATTACGCTTCCGTTCATGGACCACGCCCTGCTCAAGGAGGCTTTCTCGAAAACTGATGACAGCGGAGGAGGATTGGGGAACCTGCTGCAAGTGGTTTCGTTATTTTCAGCATCGAGCATTACAAATGGGTCGATATTTGGTCTCGGAATCATGCCGTATATTACGGCATCAATTGTCTTTCAGTTGCTCGGAACTGTCTATCCGCCACTTGAACAGCTGCAAAAAGAGGGAGAAGCAGGCCGTCGCCGCCTGAATGAGTATACAAGGTATGCAACGGTGCTGATTTGTCTGTTGCAGAGCTTTTTCCTGATTCGGGGACTGGGTGCCGGGGCAATTTCCGGTGACGGCCGGAGCCTGATTATTGACGACTATAATGTATGGTACTGGCATCTGCTGGGCACGTTCGTGATGACTGCGGGAACGGTGTTCCTGATGTGGATCGGAGAACAAATTGACGCGTATGGAATCGGAAATGGAATCAGCCTTCTGATTATGGCAGGAATTCTCGCCAGAATGCCTGCTGCAGCCGGCGGATGGCTGAGCGGGATTCTTCAAAACGGAATTCAAGTTGGTTCACCCCAGGGTGTGGAGAAGCTGCTGGTTTTGGCTGTGCTGTTCGTGGCTGTCATCGTATGGGTAATCTTCATTACTCAGGGGCAACGGAAGATACCAATTCAAAGCGCCAAGCATGTTCGAGGTCGACGAGTGTCCGGCGGACAGCGGCAGTGGCTCCCCCTGCGGGTAAACCAAGCTGGCGTAATGCCGATCATTTTCGCGTCGAGCCTGCTCCTGCTGCCGTTCTTCGTGTTCAATCAGTTGTCAAATGTCTGGCAGGACAGCTCGATAATGAGGTCGCTTTCAACTGCGTTTTCACCTGGTCAGGGGTTCGTTTACAACCTCTGCTATATCGTGCTGATTTACTTTTTTTGCTATTTCTGGACGGCGATTACGTTTAACCCCCGCGATATGGCGGACAACCTGAAGGATATGGGTAGCTTCATTCCTGGCTATCGGCCCGGTGGACGAACCGCTTCGCACCTAGAGCAGGTGATGATTCGCATTACCTATGTCGGAGCTGCATTTCTTGCGATAATTGCTGTGATTCCCACTGTGATTTCAACGACTCTCACGGGTGATTACGCGATTGCAAGCTTTTTTGGGGGAACGGGGTTGCTGATTATTGTATCCGTTGCCCTCGACCTGGTGCAAAAGATTGACTCTCACCTGGTGATGCGAAACTACCCTGGATTGCTTGACTCCGACAACTGATTTGCGGCGTGTCAGCAATCTGAACTGTTACAATGTCAGGTGTCCGGCGTTTTTTGGAGAATTTGCCATGAAGGTCAGGTCCAGCGTAAAGCGAATTTGCGAGCACTGCAAGACGGTGCGCCGGCGAGGCCGAACTTACGTCATTTGTTCGGCCAATCCGCGTCACAAACAGCGGCAGGGCTAGTCCAGTTTAGCGCCGTAGCGACTCCGGAGAGATTTGAATGCCTCGTGTACTTGGTGTCGACATTCCAAATAATAAGCCAACGTATATTGCGTTGACCTACCTGTACGGCATCGGCCGCGTCCTGGCAGTAAAGATCTGCTACGAGCTGGGAGTCGATCCGCATGTTAGGGCAGGGGAGTTGTCTGAAGATGAAGTCAGCCGCATTACGAGCCACCTGGACAAGAACTACACCGTAGAGGGTCCGCTGCGGCGAAAAGTCCAGCAGGATATCGGTCGACTGAGAGAGATTCAGTGCTATCGCGGCCTGCGACATCGGCGCGGGTTACCGGTCCGTGGTCAGCGAACGAAAACAAACGCGAGGACCAGGAAAGGCCGCAAGAAAACCGTTGCCGGCAAGAAGGGCGTGAAAGACATGAAGCATTGACGGCAGGAAGAAGATCTGAAACATTCGCTCAGCCTCTGGTACGTTCAGCGACAGTGATCCTTTTTCAATAATCCGTGCGGGGGTGTTTCGGTCTATTGTATAGCTGAAATAGGTTCAGGGAATTAACGCGGTGTTGTCAGCATGCGGCCTTCCTGAAAAGCGCGGTTGTCGTCGAGCAAGGCCGTTGCGGATTGACGTTGCAGTGGTCATTGGCCGTCAGGCCGGTACTTTCTGATCAAAGAGAAACGATTGTGGCAAAAGTTAAGCAAAAAAAGAAGATTCGTCGCAACGTCACGAAGGGCATTGCCTACATCAAGGCAACGTTCAACAACACGATTGTGACAATGACCGACATCAACGGCGATGTGCTGTGCTGGGCGACTGCGGGGACAGTTGGTTTTAAGGGAAGTCGCAAGAGTACTCCGTTTGCAGCACAGCGAGCCGCCGAAACTGTGGCTGAGCGGGCTGCGAAATTCGGGGTCAAGGAAGTCGAGATTCGAGTCAAAGGTCCCGGTTCCGGTCGGGAAAGCGCGATCACGGGCCTGCAGTCATCGGGGATTTCCGTCCGTTCAATCGAAGACATCACCCCACTGCCACACAACGGTTGCCGACCGCCGAAGAAGCGAAGAGTCTGATCCTCTTCCTGATCGACAGTTCTCTGACAAATTGATGCGGGCGGGAGCTCGTCCTGGAGTGTGAAATATGCGAATCCGTTGGCGTGGTTTAGAGTTGCCCAGCCGGGTATTTCCGGTTCGGGAATCCCTAACGTCATCCTATGGCAAGTTTGTCGCGGAGCCGTTCGAACGCGGATTCGGCGCTACCGTTGGAAACAGCCTCAGGAGAATCCTGCTGTCAAGCCTTGAGGGAGCCGCCGTTACAAAAGTAAGAGTACAGGGCGTGCAGCATGAGTTTACAACTGTTCCGGGAGTTGTAGAAGACGTCACAGATATCTGCCTGAACCTGAAGTCCCTGGTGTTGAAGAACCATAGTGCTTCAGCGAAGACACTGCGAATTGAAAAGAACACTCGCGGCGTCGTCACCGGAGCAGATGTCATTTGCGACGACCAGGTAGAGGTCATTAATCGGGATCTGGTAATTGCGACGATGACGGACGACGTCCCGTTTCATATCGAAATGACAGTGGAGAACGGGCGCGGGTACGTTCCGGCGTCGGAGCACTACCATAACGATCCCGAAATCGGAGTGATTCCGCTTGATGCAACGTTTTCACCAATCACGAGAGTTCGTCACCACATTGAAGATACGCGTGTGGGCCAGCGCACCAACTACGATAAGCTGACTTTGGAGCTCTGGACGAACGGGACAATATCGCCATCGATGGCGTTGGTGGAGGCTGCCAAGATCCTTCGCAAGCACCTGAATTGCTTCATCACATATCGTGAACCAGGACCGGAGGCGTCGCCAGAAGGTGGTCTGCGGGGAATGATGGAAGCGACCGGGTATTCTCCGGTTGATATGGAATTGGAAGAAAAACTGAATAAGAGCCTGGCAGAACTGAACCTCTCCGTGCGGGCGACGAACTGTCTTGAGTCTGTTGGGATCAATACTGTTCGCGATCTGGTCGTCCGCAACGAAGACGAACTGTTACAGGTCAGGAACTTTGGTGAAACAACGCTTGATGAAGTTCGTGAGCGTCTTGAAGAAATCGACCTGCGGCTTGGAATGCGATTGCCCAATCAACAGCCGACGTCGTAACGCACACTGCGACGACCGGGATTTTACATCTGTCTGTTCTTGTTAGAGAGTGGTTGCCATGCGACATCGAGTTCGCGGCAGAAAACTGGGTCGGAACGCCTCCCACCGCGTTGCGATGTTTAGAAATATGGCATGCAGCCTGATTCGTACGGTCCGCGTCGACGATTCTGATCCGAACAAGCCCAGGGTTTCGGGACGAATCGTCACAACTGTACCCAAGGCCAAAGAACTTCGGCCATTTGTCGAGAAACTCGTGACACTGGCGCGAAATGCGTCGGCACATGAAGACAAGGCTGCGGAATTTGCGACATCGGCGGAACGCGACTCCGACGAATGGAAGACATGGAGAAAGTCCGAGCGGTGGCAGCAATGGGCTCAGGCGGTTGCGCCGGCAGTTGCGATGCGCCGCAGAGCCTATGCCATGCTGAGAGACCGAAACGCCGTTGACATCCTGTTTTCGGATTTGGCTGAGCGATTTGCAGATCGCCCTGGTGGGTACACTCGCATTATCCAATTGCCGAGAGTACGCCTTGGAGACGCCGGCAAACAGGCACTGATTGAGTTTGTCGGCGAGCGTGACCGAGTGAAATCGCGTCGCCGGTCGGCTCCTGTCGTTGTGAACGAGGAAACGGTGGCTGAATCCACGTCAGCCGAATGACGGAGCGCCGTCACAAGTGGAGTCATCTGGTGCCTTGTGGTGGTAGCCAGCGTGAACGTCGGCAACCACGCTTGAGCTAACGGACGTTACCGTCGCCATTGCTGCTGTGGTGATGTTTTTGCAGAATCTGGGTGCAGGTTGTAGGTGCTGTCCTTTTGGCTTCGCGACCATGCAACCCGAAACGCCTGGCAGGGACGGTGCGAATTGCTGTCGACTCCTCAGGCGCCGAGTGACTGCAGGACGCGACTTCCTGAAGACTCGATCTGCCACCTGGAACACCGCATAGGGCGTATTGCGCAAGATTTGCTTGGCTTGCTTCGCGAGAGCTGAGTAGCGATGGCAGAGTTCTGCGATTTCGTTCGTCGCTGTGTGACTTGGCCAATGCTAGACCGAACTTGAATTGCGAAAATGGGGTTTGAGCGTGTATTTTGTCGGGTGAAGTCGTGATTCCATTTTGGTGTTGTAGCCAGAAAATTAAGAAACAGGGCCAGGCGCGGCTCTGCCGAGTTGCTACAACGCCCGCATGAGCCACGAACCAATTCGCCGAGTCCACATCGAAACCGTCACCAGGGTCTACAAGGGCCGTGTTTATCGGTCCGTGTTGCTGCGGCGGTCCTTCCGCGAGGACGGCAGGGTCAGGCACGAAACCGTCGGCAACCTGTCCGATCTGCCCGACGACCTGATCGAGGTCATGAAGCGGCGGCTGGCCAGTGATCAGCCGCTGGCCGGTCACGGGGAAGCCATCCGCATCGTACGGTCGCTGCCGCATGGAAACGTGGCCGCGGTGCTCGGGACGGTGCGGAACATCGGGCTGGACCGGATCGTGTCGTCGACGCCGTCGCGGGAACGCGATCTGGTGCTGGCCATGATTGTGGATCGGGTGATTTCGCCGGGCTCGAAGCTGAGTTGCAGCGTCGGCCTGAATGAAGCCACCGCGCAGAACACACTGGCCGAAGAACTGCGGCTCGGCGACATCGACGTGCAGGATCTGTATGCGGCGATGGACTGGCTGCTGACCCGGCAGACACGCATCGAGAACAAGCTCGTGAAGCAGCATCTGGCAGACGGCACGCTGTTGTTGTTTGATGTGTCTTCAAGCTACTACACCGGCCGCAAATCGAGCCTCATTCAGTACGGCTACAGTCGCGACCATCGCCGCGACCGGCCGCAGATTGTGTACGGCCTGCTGTGCGATCGCGACGGCCGGCCGATTTCGGTGGAAGTGTTTTCCGGCAACACGGCCGACCCGGCCACGTTCACCGATCTTGTTCGGCGCGTGCGGAAGCGGTTCGGTCTTCAGCGGGTCGTGTTTGTCGGCGATCGCGGCATGATCACGTCCGCGCGGATCAACGCGGATCTGCGCGGTGTCGAAGGTCTCGACTGGATTTCGGCTCTCCGCAGCGATGCCATCAAACGGCTGGTGCAGGCGGGCCATGTGGACCGTTCGCTGTTCGACGAAACGGATCTGGCCGAGATTACGGCGGAAGACGAATTCCCCGGCGAACGGCTGGTGCTGTGCCGCAATCCGCTGCTGGCCGACGAGCGGGCGCGGAAGCGCGAAGAACTGCTGCGAGCCACCGAGAAGAAGCTGGATGTGATCGTCCGCGCCACGCAGCGCGAACACAATCCGCTGCGAGGCGAGCAGGCCGTCAGTCTGCGCGTCGGGAAAGTGATTGGTCAATACAAGATGGCCAAACACTTCGAACTGTCGATCACCGACGATGGCTTTTCCCATACCCGTCGAGAAGACAACATCGCGGCCGAAGCGGCGCTCGACGGATTGTATGTGGTTCGCACAAGCGTCCCGGCACAGCACCTGTCGCCGGAACACGTGGTGTCAGCCTACAAGAGTCTGTCGCAGGTGGAACGCGCGTTCCGCAGCATCAAGACGGTGGACCTGCAACTGCGTCCGATCTATCACCACAACGACGATCGCATTCGGGCGCACGTGTTCCTGTGCATGCTGGCGTACTATGTGGAATGGCACATGCGAGAGAAGCTGGCTGAGCTGCTGTTCGACGACACGGATCGGGAGGCGGCTCAGTCGGCGCGGCAGTCCGTGGTGGCTCCGGCGATGCGTTCCGAATCGGCCCGTCGGAAGGACGCCACTCGGCTGAACGACAGCGGTCATCCGGTGCAGAGCTTCCAGGATCTGCTGCAGGACTTGTCGACGCTGTGCCGCACGCGTCTGCGTCTGGAATCGTGCGAGGCCGAGTACCAGCAACTGACGGAATCGAGTCCGACTCAGCGCCGCGCGCTGGACCTGCTGGGCGTGACGGCATAGCCGGCCGTCCCGCGCCAAAATGACGGCCGCACCCGCCCTGTAGCCAGAACCTTCAATTTCGCGACGGTCACTTCGTGCGCAAAAACCCCGCAAAATTCAGCCTCAACCCGCAACGACCGCCCGGTTGAACCGCATCAAGTTCGGGTTAGTGGTTCTCCAGAATGCCGTGCCGACGAGAAATCGAGAACAGTTTTCCACATCGCCAGCACCGAACACAGCGTCTCTGGAGTACACCATAGAGAAGCCGCACCACGCGAGATTTCGTTTCGAAGAGTTCGAAGCGTTCCTGGTAGCGAGGACAGCGAATAATGCCCATAATGATCCGTTCCGGCGTTTCCTTCTTGAAGTCGCGTCAACTCAAACAACCTGGCCAGCACGATTGCAACGGCAGATTCCATGCTACACGTTCGCGGCAATTTTTCATTTTGATTCTGTAAAGATTCCATTCGGAGACTGCGGTCGGCGTCCGGACGATTCGGCCGCCTTATCGTGGGGAGACGCCTGGGGCACTTCTTCAGCACTCGCACGTCAACAAGAGTCTCGATAGTATTCACTTCCGCATCCTGTGCCGATGTCGTCATTGCAGACATCAGGACCCTGACAAATCGGTCATCAACATCCAGCGGTTCCTTTTCCTTCTTGTCTTGCCGACCTCAAGACCCCCTTTTTTGCAGGCGAAAAGGTGCCCGTCACCCATTGCCTGCGACCAGTCCAGCAACTTTCGCCGGTCCATCGCCCGAAGCAGCCTTCGCCACGCTTCGGTGATGATCAGTCCAGCTTCAGTCCTGCTTGTGCCGACGCCAGCATGTTGAAGAAGAAGGATATCGTTCTGTGGAAATCTTGCCATCGGGCACCTGTTTTCCAGAATCCATAAGATCCCTTCGAGGCAGGCTCGGGCTTCGACCAGGGCGTCCACCTTCGGGGACGGATCATGGTTCTAAAACAAGATCTTTGATCAGATTCCACTGGGAATCAGTGATAAATGGCTTCGGGGCCGTCCTGGACCCTGTCGTATTCGGCCGACGCTGTTTCGGCCACATGGACAGGGTAATGAGCATGTGAGCAACTCCTTTCGCCCACACTGGCATGCAATGTGCCTGCCAATCACTCAACAAAAATCAGGTTTGAAATGACCTCTGAGGGCATCTGGTAAGTCAGGTGATGTGGGCCAGGAGGTGTTCGTGTTCGTAGATTTTCCTGGGTGGTCGGGTCAGTCGGCGGAGCATGATATGAGACATGGCCATGTAAATGTCGGCCCGGGCGCTGGCAAGAGTTGCTTCGTGTTCGCGGCAGAACAGCCGGTAACGGCCCAGCCAGCCAAATGTGCGTTCCACAATCCATCGGTGAGGCAGAACTTCGAAGCCGCTGACGTCGTCGCTGCGTTTGACAATCTCCAGATCCCAGCCGAATTCCTGCTTTGTCGAATCGACCAGTTGGCCTCGGTAGCCTCCGTCCGCCCAGATCTTTTCCAGCCGCGTTTCACCGCGTGCTTCTGCAAACACCAGCCTGGCTCCGTCACGGTCCTGAACGCAGGCGGCAGTGATGACCACCGCGATCAGCAGTCCCAGGGTGTCCACCAGAATGTGACGCTTGCGGCCTTTGATTTTCTTCCCGGCGTCATAGCCGCGTTCTCCGCGGGTTTCGGTCGTCTTCGCCGACTGACTGTCGACGATGCCGGCCGAAGCCGTGGCCTCACGCCCGTTCTGTCTTCGCACGGCGGTTCGCAGAGAATCGTGCAGACGCTGCCATGTGCCGTCGTTTCGCCAGCGGGCAAAGTATTCGTAAACCGTGGACTTCGGCGGAAAGTCGTGAGGCAGCAGTTCCCACGAACAGCCGGTCCGCAGGCGGTACAGAATCGCGTTGACGATTTCCCTCAGATCGACCGTTCGTTCGCGACCGCCGCCGGGAGCCGGTGGCAGTTCCCTGTCCACATGCGCCCACTGTTCATCCGTCAAATCCGTGTTGTACGCCCTGCGAGCTGCTGTTCCTGACATGACTGACCTCCGTGTCGGTAAGAAAAGTTCCCGAAACCGACGCGGAGTTTCCACTCTCAACGAAATCTCGCCCAGACCAGTTATCTTCCCAGATGCCCTCTAAGGCTGGCGGTGTTGGTCGGTTGAGTTCAACGCCCCTCGACGCAACGCTGTGATCCGGCATTTCTGATGCGTTCCCGAGGGCTCGTGCGATCCGTATTGTCGTGCCGACTGCAACAGCATACTCTCCGCTGCACACACCAAGTGTGCGGGGAGCTCGCGGCGAATGTCGGGACATCAGTTCGATTTTTGTGCGGCTATGCGGCTGCTGTGCGAGGACATTTGTCGGCGCCATGCGGCATTTCGCCATATTGATATGCGGCGAGTGGCAGTAACGTATTCGCAGACGAGAACTCCCGCGGAATGGGGAATACAGGCGAAACTGACCCCGATGCGGTTTGAAGACGGTCGCCTGACGATGGTTCGCGACGGACGAGTGTGGGCGATCCAGCGGTTGTATCATCGCGGCCAAGAGCTGCTTTATATCCTGACGTTCTACCTGCCGCGGTTTCTGAATCTGTCATTCAGTGAAAAACTCGTGACCGTGTTTCATGAGCTGTACCATGTCGGTCCGCAATTTGACGGCGACATTCGCCGGTTCGACGGAAAGTGCTATATGCATACGGGCAGCCAAGAGAATTACGACCGGCAGATGGCTGCGTTCGCTGCACAGTACCTGAGGCGCCGTCCGGCAAGACGGCTGTATTCGTTCCTGGAACACGACTTTCCAGGCCTGCAGTCGCAGTTCGGCAACGTCGTCGGATTGCGTCTGTCGATTCCGCGCCTGATTGCTGTGGACGACGTTGCGGCATAGTGACGCATACTGGGTGCTGTTATGGAATTCGATCCCGCACAACGGCGACCCGCTGAATTCTATCAGCACATGCTTCGTGTGATCGTGCCCCGGCCGATCGCCTGGGTTTCGACAATGTCACCGGAGTCTGTCGCCAATGTTGCTCCGTTCAGCTTTTTCACGGGAGTGGGGTCGCGTCCGCCGAGCGTATTGTTTTGCCCGGCGAACCGGCCGGACGGGTTACGCAAGGATACGCTGCGAAACATTGAGAGAACGGGCGAGTTCGTCGTCAATGTCGTGCCGTGTGCATTGGTTGAGCAGATGAACGCATCCTCGGCAGAACTTGCTGCCAGCGAATCAGAGTTCGCTCACTGCGGGCTTACGCCGATTGACAGCAGGCGTGTCGCAGTTCCGCGCGTCGCCGAATCTCCTGTGCAGCTGGAGTGTAAGCTGATGCAGTCGATCCACATCGGAACCGGTCCCGGCGGGGCCAATGTCGTGATTGGCCACGTGGTACACTTGCATATCGACGACGCGATCATTGACACGAAAGGCCTTGTCGACCAGGACCTGCTGGATGCCGTCGGACGGATGGGCGGAGTCAGTTACTGCCGCACCCGGGATCGCTTCGACGTGCCGCGGCCGGATTGAGCCGGGTGAACCGTTCCGTGGTCCAACGCCGCACTGTGCGGCGACTGACACTGAGCACCGTGCCCGGCGGGAGCTCACTTGTCCGAGTCAGCGAGTCTGGCGCCGTCTGACAGTCAGGCTCGGAATTGACCTTCGCTGGTAATTACTTCCAGCCAGCGCCATTGGTTGAGGTGCGGATGCGGCAGATGTGCATGTCGGCGCAAATAAATAGTGTTGAGCCGTCTTCGCCCCAGCCACAATTGGCAGTCTTTTCTCCTGTGTCGAGTCGGCCCAGCAGCTTGCCATCAGGGGCAAACACGTAGACTCCACCGGGCCCAGTGGCGAACAGATTGCCTTTGACATCGGCTTTCAGGCCATCCGGGAGTCCCGGCAGTTTTCCAACGCTGTCGGTCGCGTCGTAGAACAGTTTCCCGGGTTCCAGCGTACCGTCGGCATTTACGGCGAACGACTTCCAGATTGCGGCTTGGGGATCCGACTGAGCCACGTAGAGCGTCTTTTCGTCCGGCGAGAAGGCGATTCCATTGGGGCGCGTCATTTCCTTCGTCAGCAGTGTAAGCTCACCGTTTTTGGCAAGCCGATAGACGCCGCAGAAGTCGAGTTCGCGGCGTTCGTCGTCATAGCGGTTGGGCAGTCCATACGGAGGATCTGTAAAGTAGAGATCTCCGTTGCTGTGATAGACGCCGTCATTGGGACTATTCAGTCGCTTGCCCTGATAGTTGTCAACCAATGTCCGTTTGCCGCCGTTACTGGTCAGCACGGAGACTCGCCGATCACCGTGTTCGCAGGACACCAGACGGCCCTGAGGGTCGCGAAGCAGTCCGTTCGAACCAGGTTCGAGTCCGTAGAAGACGGCTCCGGTGTAGCCGGAAGGCTTCAGGAACAGCGAGATACCTTCACCTTCCTTCCACTTGAACACGGAATTCCGCGGAATATCGGAAAATAGAAGGTAACCGTCGGTGGCCGAACCCATCCAGACGGGACCTTCCGACCACGTAAAACCGGACGCCAGCACCTCAATCTTTGCGTCGACGGGAATGAGTTGATTGATCGCCGGGTCCAGGCGAACGATGCTGCCGAGCGTTGCGGGTTCCTGAGCGGTGACAAACGAAGTCGTTGTCAGCAGGATGGCGAGTGCCAGCAGAGAACGGATGGCGGGCATGGCGAGTTCTTTCCGGGCGAAGTGAAAGGAGTGGAGACCTGGTATCCTGGCCGCGTTGCATCTTGAGAATCGACTGCGGCGGTGTCGAGTGACTGGGCGTCACTGTCGATGCAGCAGACGTCGCGGTGCGACCCCGATCCTTCGCGACGAGAGACTCGCGCATTGCCATTGAATTGCTGTCGTGCAATCAACGGCAGCGTGACGAGCTTCCGTTCGTGGTGATTCCCTGCGATGCGAGCCGTCAGCCGAATTTTGCGGAACGACGTTGGTGCACCGGCGGAAGGCGGCAACGGGGCGAGCCGGACTCGGCTGCGACTGGCTTCAGGGAATAGTGTCCGGGAGATCGCGTGTGTCCTGCCGGGGCAGGGCGGCATCCGGCGCGGTCTGTATGGCATTCAGCCATCGCCGACGGGCTTCGGGCAATTGCAAGCCGGGCACCAGCGAAGGGTTCCGTCGGGCCGCCGGAACCGACCGGCTGCTCGCCGGGGGCAGGTCTGCTGTTTACCATTCTGAAGTGATGCCTTCGACAGCCGATGTTCTCCGGCAACAGCCTGTTCCCGTCTATGCGAACGATTCAGAATTCCATCCTGCCTTTCCGAAACGGCGTCGCGCTGGTCGGCGCGTGTTGGGCGATGGGATGGGCAATTGCCGAGTGGCTGAGTAATCCCGTGCTGTCGATGTCACTCTGGCCAACGGACGTCAATCTGGTTGTCGGAAAATTTCTGGGAGCCCGTATCACCGAGGATTCCGTCAGTTGGCGACTGGAGCTGAGCGCGCTTGCTGTGACGGTGCGACTGACGGGACTGATGCTCCTGGTAGCATCGCTGGCATGGAGAAGGTGGCGATGGTCGGCTCCCAAACGACTGTCGAAATCGATTCGACAGACGGCATGCCTGTGGCTGATCTCATGCTGCTGGTGGCCCTTTTTTCTGCTAAGTGACCTGTTGCCTGGTGACGGTCTGGCCTGGTTTCTCGGATCGAGCCTGCCGCTGTGGATGATGACAACAGCAGCGGTGACGGTGTGGGTCTGGATCAGGACCGACGAGCAGCGATCCGGCGTCCGGGAATTTCATCTGCCGGATTCCGGGATCCGAGCGATTTTGCTGGTGAGCATGGCCGCGTGGATCGGCGTTTCGTTTTGGATGAATGAACGGCTCTACGCGGGACTGCTGGTTCCTCACGGTGATTCCGCGATGTATGAAGAACACCTTTGGAACATCCGGCATGGAAAGGGGTTTCGCAGCTACCTGGATCAGGGCCTGTTTCTGGGTGAACACATCCAGGTCATTCACCTGCTGCTGCTTCCGCTGCACATGTTGTGGCCGTCACATTTGCTGCTGGAACTGGCTGAGTCGGTGGCGCTGGGAAGCTGTGCGATCCCTCTCTATCGCATTGCCCGGCGGCACGGCGCAAGTGCCGGAGCGGCAGCATTATTGGGCATGGCATGGCTGCTGTTCTATCCGATGCACTTTCTGGACATCGCAATCGATCAGAAGACGTTCCGTCCGATTGCACTGTCGCTGCCGTTTCTGTTCTGGATGATCGACTGTGCGGAGCGGCGGCAGTTTGCGTGGGCAACCGTCTGGATGCTGGTGGCGCTGAGCGCGAAGGAAGACCTGGCTCTGGTGACATTTCCATTGGGAGTGGTGTTCGCGCTGCGCGCGGGGATTGCGGACCGCGGGTCGAGACGCGGGAATGCGGTGCCTGGCGGACCCGGTGAGTTCACACCGAAGTCCGGTGAGCATGGCCCGCAGGAAGTTCGTGGAGCAACGTCTGACACGTCGTCGGATTCGACGTCGGTCACATCGTCGCGGCTCGGGATCTGGTGGGGTGCCGGAGTTGCCGGGATTTCGATTTTCTACCTGCTGCTGGCAGTGCTGATTGTCATTCCGGCATTTCGATCGGGAGACGCGGTTCACTATGCGCGGTACTTCGGTGATCTGGGAGGCAGTCCGTCGGAACTGGTAAGAACGGCCATGACGGAACCAGGCCGCGTGCTGGCGCGGGTGTTCAGCTTTCGAACGCTGCTGTATCTGCTGGTGTTCACGGCGCCGCTGGGGTTTGTTCCGTGGAGACGACCGCTGGTACTTTCAGCGGGCGTGTTGACGTTCGGGATGCTGTCACTGCTGCAACTGGGAGACGATGTCGGCGGGTTTCCGCCAGTGCCGTATCATCACTTTCACGCTCCGCTGCTGCCGGTCCTGTTCTGGGCATGCGCGGCAGCGTGTGGCGAACGTTTTCGTCGTGCCGGGCAGTCAGCCCTGGCTGGGCACGCAACTCGATGGCGGGAACACGTTCGTCACATGTTCGGGCAGGCTTTCGCGTTGAGCGGGAACGACCGGCCGGTCAATGCGGCAGGACCTCCGTGTTCTCGCCGCAATCTCCAGGCTTCGAATCTTTGCCGCCTGGTGTTTCTCGGCTGCCTGTTTACCGGAATCACGGGGTCACAAATGCCGACGGGAGCAATGTTCTGGTCGAAGGAATCATCGTACGGCTGGCGGGCGATGTATGTTCCCGGTGAGCGAGCGGCGATGGTGCCGATTGTCCTGGAACAGATCCCGATGAACGCCCGTGTCGCGTCGACCGACTATATTCATACCCGACTGACACACCGTGAACGGTCATACGATTACAGCGACTACCTTCGGGCGGTCAGCAACTATGAAGATCGCGTGCCCGATGACACAGACTTTATTGTCATCGACACGGGACACCGCTACAGCACAATCAGGCATCCGGATCAGATCCGCGAACTTCAGCGGGAACCGGAGAAGTGGGAAGTTCTTCCGGATCGAACCAACGGATGGTTTATCGTGTTGAAGCGATCCGCGGACGGTCGTTGATCAACATGCAACGCGGAGAGATACATCATCCCCGCGACGATTCGGCGAGCGGCGCGACGGGAGTCCGCTATCGTCCAGGAACCGCAGCGGCGTGGTTCCCGGCGCGCAAAAAATAAGCCGCCGCGAAACCCGCATTTCGCGACGGCTCGGACCCCGGAACTGCACCTCTGTTTCCAGTGGGCAGTGAGGAACGATTCAGTGGTTTCAGACCTTTTCCCGCCCGGTCAGGCCGCACCCGACCGGGACAGACAACCGGCTCAGACCCGCAATGCTGAGCCGGTCAGTCGTGACTACTGAGCAGAAGTTCCCAGGATCAGTTCTTCTTCCTCCTCATGAATGATGATTCGCGGAGTCACCATCAACATCACGCTTTCAGTTTCCCGTCCGACCCCGCTGTTCTTGAACAGCCGGCTGATGTACGGGATCTTGTTAAGAATCGGCACACCGGCCATGTTGCGGCCTTCGCGAAGTCGCTTGATTCCGCCCAGCAGCACGGTGCCTCCGTCAGGAACACTGACGATGGTCTGGACCGTAATCGTTTCGATGATCGGCTGTTGCAGTGTCAGTGCACCAAGCCCTCCGGCCTGACCCTGCTGACCCTGTTGGCCCTGCTGGCCCTGCTGACCGCCGCCGAAGCCGCCCTGCTGGCCACCGCCGCCGAAGCCGCCGCCGATGCCGCCGAAGCCGCCCTGGCCACCGAAGCCACCGCCGCCACCGCCGCCAAACTGGCCGCCGCCCTGTCCACCACCCTGACCGCCGTTGAAGGCAGCCGCACCGCCCGCTCCGCCGTTGGCGAAGGAGAACGTCTGCAGGTCAATCAGGTTGTTGAATCGTGGCGACAGCGAAAGCCGGACATAGCGGCGGTCCGCGGAAATCACAGCACCAACGGTCAGGACAATGCCGTCTTGGATCTGGCCCAGGATCGGCGTAAATCCGACCGCTCCCGTTCCGACGTTGGCCTGCAGTCCGGCGACATAGGGTCGCGTGGTCTGGTCCTGAATCGTGGCGATCTGCCCGTTGAACAGCGTGACCTTCGGAGCAAACAGCACGTTCGCCCGTTCATCCGCCTGAGCAGCCTGGATGAAGAAGAAGGCTTCAATGTCGCTCAGGATCGCCATCCCGACCTGAATACCGGCGTCAGGATTGAAGTTCCCGAAGTCAGGCACACCGACTTCAAACGATCCCTGACGGAACTGGATGTCATAGTCGTTGGTGAACTGGCCGGGAGCCGCAAGTCCGGCAACCTGACCGCTGAAGTCGTCGCGAGTGGAATTCACGCGCTGGAACGTATCGAACAACTGTGTGACGACGCCCTGCTGGCCCTGCTGACCCTGCTGGCCCTGTTGACCCTGCTGGCCCTGGCCGCCCTGGCCGCCGCCGATACCGCCGACGCCGCCCTGACCGCCGCCGCCGCCCTGGCCACCGGCCTGACCCTGCTGACCAGCCTGACCGCCGGCAAGACCCTGCTGGCCGCCGGGGAAGGTCAACTGTCGGGAACCGAAGGCCGGAACGCCCGGAGGATCGCCGATGGTGTCATTGACGTTGAAGTCAAAGTCAACGCCGATTCGTTCGAAGAACCGGTCCGTCACGCTGATGAAGCGAACTTCCACGGTCACCTGAAGGTCCTGCAGCTTTCGCAGTTGTGCCAGCAGGTCCGTAATTTCGTCGTGAACGGCCGGAACCTGGCGGATGACAAGGCTCAGGGTATTTTCGTGACTGCTGATGTCACCACCGCCGCCATCGACGACCCACGAACCGGGTTCCACGGTGGACATGATCAGGTCCGTCAGTCCGGAGAAGTCAATTCCCCGTTCCGATACGGCACGGTCGCCGCTCCGGGGCCGGCCGTTGCCGTTGATGCTGACTGCAAGGTCATCCTGAACCTGAAACAGTCCATTGCCTCGGCGGGCAGCCCCGGCAACGTTGCCCTGAATGGCACTGCTGAAGGGCGACTCCGGCTCGGGGAGCCCCATCGGCACAACCAGGTCGGCAACGTTGTAGGCTCGGGATTCGTACCGGTTGTCTTCTTCCAGCCGGTTGGTGATCATCAGGACTTCGTCTTTGACGCTGAAGACCAGACCGCCGGCCTGATCCAGCAGCAGGTTCAATGCACTTCGCAGTGTGATGCCATCCACGTCAATGCTGACGGGCTGGCTTGGCGAAATGCCTTCCGTTTCGATGGCTCGTGTGTCCAGAGCAATGTTGATGCCGTGCACCGCGGCGATGTGCTTGATGACTTCCGTCATAGGCACGTCATGGAAGTGCAGCGAAATCTGTTCACTCAGGCTCTTTTCGATCAGCAATTCGCTTTCGGTCAGTTCCCGAGCGTCCGCCCGTCCGAACCGTGAGCGAGCCGTCTTCATGTCGAGCCATGTCTTGGCGTCAGGCAGGGTGTAGTCCCCCCGCGGGCCGGCCATGGATTCTTCGATGCCGTTGAACTGCTGAAGGTTCATGTCGGCCTGGCGAGACTTGACATCTTCATTGAACGCGTTTTGCCTCGCGAACTTTGACTTGAGCGTCATCGTGACGGCTTCGGGAGCCGTCGGATTCAGGTCCAGAGCCTTCTGAGCGACAAGTTCGGCTTCGGGAAATCGACGCTGTCTCATCAGATCATTGAACTGATCCGTGAGTTCGCCGAATTCCTTTTCGATGCGAATCTGGTTCTTGATGTCGCGTTCGATCTTTTCCTTTGTATTGCGATTGCGGTCCTGCAGAGCGATCTGCGGAGCACGCTGTTCCATGTAGCTGCGGATTCCGCTCTGGCTTCGCTGGACGTATCCGGCAAGAGTCTGAGTGGCTTCTTCGCTCAGTTCCGCTCCGTCAACGCTGGCCATCGTGCGGTCCAGGATTTCCAGAGCACCGGCGGGATTCTGTTCCTTCAGCTTTTCCGCACGGAAGACGGAATTCATGACTTCCGTTCGCAGACGGTCGTACCGCACGTCATGCGTATCGGCAGCCTCGGCAGCCTGATCGGCCGCACTGAATGCCGGCAGAGTGATTTCGTCAGACTCCACTGCCTGTCCGGACGCCAGCCGGACGCCGGACGGACGTTCGCTGGCCAGTTCCTGCAGAAAGTCCTGCAGTTGCTGACGCTTGAACGGTGCCAACTGCCCGGATTTCTTCCACGCGTGCAGAAACGCGGCTCGTGCTCCCATGCGGTTGTCAGCTCGCAGCAGTGCGATTCCCTGCTGATAGGCTTCGTCCGCGGAAAGTCCTTCCGGAATGATGACCGGAGTTTCGTTGGAGCGATCGAAATCGGCCGTTGCAACGCCTGTGGAGAATTCCTCCGTCGGCCATGCCGGCGAAGATTCGGGAGTGACGTCAACAGGCTTCCCGTGAGCCCGCGCATTTGACTGCGCGGGAGGCGTCTGTCGTCGTGCGATCAGGTCGGCTTCTTCAAGAATGACTTCCGGGCGATCTTCCATGACGCCGAAAGCAACATCCTGTTGTTGTGCCTGAATGGCCAGTCGTCGAGCTGTTTCCAGATCACCGAAAGCCAGAGCATCGCGTGCCTGAGCGACCAGTTCACGTGCGTTTTGGTCGGCGGAGGCGCCTTGTGCGATGGCGTGCTGAGTGCCGTGCGTTCCGGCTGCGTCCTGCTGAGCGCGTCCACCGAGTGCGCGGTCGATGTCGGCGAGGATCAGTTCGGGTCGGTCGTCCAGAACGCTGTATGTGACGCTTAGACGCTGCGCTTCGGTGGCGAGGTCGCGAGCATCGCTCAAACGGCCTTCCAGCAGAGCAGCACGAGCGTTCTTCAGCAGTTCGTGGGCACGCTGCGTTTCGACGGAAGCCGTCTGCCGCGGTTGTTCGTCCGAGAACCCGGCAGCCGGTTCGAAGCCCGATGCCTTCAGTCGGCTGATGTCGCGATGGACAACTTCGGGGCTGTCGTCAAACAGGCCATAGGCGACGTTCATCGCGGCGGCATTGTCTGCCAGTCGGCTGGCTTCGGTCAGGTTGCCGCGATCCATTTCGCTGCGAGCCTGCTGCAGCAGAGCAGTCGCCTGCTGCCACGAATGCTCTTCTTCGCGAGAACGAATATCCGGATTCGCGGGAGGGTATTGTTTGGTGAGGAAGGTCTCCGTGCCTTCAGCGCGGTCAACTTCCGCGAGGACGTGTTCGGGCTTCTCGTCCCAAAGTCCCCAGGCAACGTTCAACTGACGCGCCTGCATGGCTCGCGTACGAGCCACGGCGGTGTTGCCTTCGCTAAGAGCCTTGCGAGCTTCCTGAAGAAGCTGCTGAGCCTGTCGCTTCCTGAGCAGCTCGGCACCCGTTTTGGGCACGTTGCCCTTCGGTGCCGGAGTCTCCGCAGCGGCCTGTGCGAAAGGGTTTCCGGAAGCCGGCTCGGCGGCTTTCGGTTCCAGGTCGGACCAGTCGACGTCGTTGGTCACTGACCAGTCCTGCCCGGAACCGCTGTTCAGCGACTTCAGGAAGTCCTGCGGCGTTTGTTCGCCGGGTTGCCAGTCGGAGGACAGCGAGGCAGCGGTTTCGGCCAGTTTCCGGGCTTCCTCGATGTTCCCTTCGCTCGCGCGTTTGCGAGCATCGTTCAGAAATTTCCTGGCGGCTGAACCGTAGCCGTCTGCGTTAGCAGACTCGGTCTGAGCCGACAGTGTTCGGGATGGGTCACTGCCGCTGAACAAATACAGCGACGCGGCCATCACCGACACGCACGCGATGAATCCGATGGCCTTAGGCACGTGAACTTCCTCCTTCAGGCAGACACAACAGAATCGTCCTGATTCCGGCACACTGTCACCTGCCGGTCACGCGGACCAACAGATCGCACAGGATCAATTCCGAACTTGATGTTTCTGGAAATCACACCGCCTGCCGGCACTCGTCATCAGTTACCCGCAGGCAATTTCCAGCCCGTGATCCGGCCCCTCTCACCCATAGCGGATGCGCAGGGAACCAGTCCGGAGCGGGTTGATAGCCGTGATGTTCCGAACAGGTCAATACGGCATGAAACCTCTGTTCCGCCTTTTTTTTTCGATTCCGCAAATCCGGTTCTGGCATCGGCATTGGCTGCCGAACGCAGGTCAAAATCGCTCAGGTCCGGCCGAAATCGCACCACAACCTTCTGCAGGATGTGCCGAGTCAGCACACCGCAACCCACGGGCAGATGGGCAAACAGGGAATCCCGAAGAAAACCGGAAGGCAGACAGGCGGAGAAAATGAGGTGGCGAACGGAGCGGCTCTGCCGTCAACTTGCGTTCGGAATAAGTCCGATTGACTCGGTCGCCCGGCAGATACTACGGATGCCGATCGCGATTGCCCCGTGTCCCTCACGGGCAAGGCCAGCTCCGGCCACAGTCGCGAAGTCCTGCCACTGGTCGCAAATAGAACCACGCCCAGGCAGGGCAGGAATCATCGGGCGCCTGCAGCTCGATGCGGCGACGTTCGTACATGCCTTCGTCGACACCTTCGACCCGGTCCAGGCGCTTCAGACATGACTGCGATACGGAATACAGCTCACCATTGACGGCGATTCCGTCGCGTGCGACGCGAATCAGACCGGGATATGATCCGCAATCGAACATCCGATACACCGGCTGCGTGATCGCCGTGCGGAGAAACTCCTGGTCCTGAAGTTCGACGGCCAGTTCGCAGCCGCGTTTCAGCGATCCGTAAACAAAGATGCGTTCAGACTGACTCACCACGGGGATCCTGATGAACGGCGGAAACAGGCTTGAGCGGCAAGGCGAAGATGAGACACTGCGGAACCGCAGGCAGTCGGCCGGAAAAGCATGACGTCTCACCGAACGCGCCGCGGGATCGGTCCGCCGCCACGGTTTTGTTCTCCGCTTTGTCCTCCGTCACGGGAGCGCCCGGTTTGATTCAGCAGCATACGATCGAAGTTCGGGTGCGGTACAGCGAAACGGACGCAATGGGCTTTGTTCACCATTCGAACTACCTGAACTACTTCGAAATGGGCCGCACGGAACTGTTCCGCCAGCAGGGCGGGAATTATCGCAATATGGAACTGCAGGGGCTGTTCTTCGTCGTCGTAAAGCTTCAGTTGCGATTCCGCAAGCCTGCGCGGTACGACGACGTTCTGACACTGGAGACGCAGATCACCCGTTCGACGCCGGCTCGCATTGAACACGGCTATCGGCTGCTGCGCGGCACCGAATTGCTGACGGAAGCGTCGTCGGTGATCGCCTGCGTCGACCGAAACGGCGAACTGCAGCGCATTCCGGATGACCTGGCGGACCTGACATCAGATGCCTGAGGCGGACCGGGTGCGATTGGCACCTGAGTGCAGAAATCGCGGCGGAATTCGTGCAGCGTCGGCGAAAATCCCTGCTCGTGTATGAGAACTCTAGGCAAATTGAGCGACCTGGTTGACATTTGCCGGTTTCGTAACATACGGTCCCTCGCTGCTGGTGAGCTGTCTTTTGCCGTCCGGATTCCGGAGGCAGGCAGCACATCATCGGAACGTACCGGTGATGCAGACATGGAATCAGGTTGAGAAGGAAAGACAATGAAACACACAGTACTTCTGGCCCTCTGCGGGCTGCTGGCGTTCACGGCTTCCACAGAGGTCGAAGCGGGAAGGCGAAATGCAGGCTGTTGTGCGCAGCCAGTTCGGCAGCGAGCGTGCCGTGTTCGTCCGGTTCGCTGCCGTCCGGTGCGTCACACGCATAGCTGTTGCAACACGGGCTGCAACACAAGCTGCGGGTCCACGTACACAATGACAAGCTACGGCTGCGGTTCGTCCTGTGGTTCAAGCTGTGCTTCGACATGCAGTGCACCGATCAGCACATGCTCCACATGCAGCAGCTCGTGCGGCAGTTCCTGCGGTGCACCGATCAGCACATGTTCGACTTGCAGCAGCTCGTGTGGTGCTCCGGTCAGCACATGTTCGACATGCGGCAGCTCCTGCGGCGCACCGATTTCCACCTGCAGTAGCTGTGGCGGCTGCGGAAGCTTCACGACCTGCGGCATGTCCTCAAGCTGCGGCTCAGCAGGTTGTGGCAGCGTCAGCGGTTGCGGAGCAGGCGGCTGCGGCGTGATTTCGACATCAGAGCCTGTCAGTGCTCCGGCTCCTCCGGCACCGGCCACGGGCGCAGAAGACGCTCCGGCTCCTCCTGACGCCATCTAGTTTTCCGCCCGAGCGGCTGCCAGACAGTCTTCAGCAACGATGCTGAAGCGAGCATTCCGCGGTGGGTGATGCCGGTCGAGCCGACCGGCCTGCAATTCTGAAAAAGACGGCAAGAAGCCGTCTTTTCTTATGCGCACGCCTCGAATCGCGCGACCGCACCGTCAGCTAGCGCCCGAGCCGGCGGTTTAGATGACGTCCTCAACACGCTCCGCTATGCTGCCGACGCTGTCAGCCGGTCTGCCGGTTTGCCACCATAAAATTCGTTGCCTGCGCATTCCGGTCATCGCATAACAACCGCCATGATTTGTATCAGTCTCGGTCGCACTCGCCATTCGTCAATGCGGGAAGAGCATCTGCACCTTGCCGAAAAAGGCGCGGAGCTGGTGGAACTGCGAGTCGACTGGATGCGAAAACGCCCGGATGTCGGGCGACTGCTGCAGGACCGGCCGACTCCTGTGATCGTCACGTGTCGACGGCAAAAGGATCGTGGCCGCTGGACCGGCAGCGAAGACCAGCGGCTGACTCTGCTGCGGGAAGCCATCATCGGCGGGGCCGAATACGTCGATCTGGAAGACGACATCGCCAAGTCGATCCCGCGTTACGGCAGCACGAAGCGAATCGTCAGTTTTCATGACTTCGACGAAACGCCATACGAGCTGTTTGAAATCTACGAGCGTCTGAAGTCGTGTAATCCGGACATCATCAAGATTGTCACGATGGCGAATTCGCCGGAAGACAACGTTCGCATGCTGGAAATGGTCAGCGCCGCGGACGTTCCGACCGTCGGATTCTGCATGGGGGAATTCGGCATCACCAGCCGCATTCTGTGCGGACGCTTCGGGTCTCCGTTTACGTACGCGGGCTTCAGCCGCGACCGCGAGATGGCACCGGGGCAACTGACGTTTGCCGAGGTCCGCAACCTGTACCGGTACAACAAGATCACGAAGAACACAAAGCTGTTCGGCGTCGTGGGAGACCCGATTGCTCACAGCATGAGCCCGATTCTGCACAATGCCGCCTTCCGCAAAGCAGGATTCGACGGCGTCTACCTGCCGCTGCGAATTCCGGCCGACTCCTTCGCGACGACACTTCGGGAATACGCGAAGCTGGGATTTTCGGGATTCAGTGTGACGATCCCTCACAAACAGGCGGCTCTGGACTTTGCCGACGAAGCCGACGTGCAGACGGATCTGATCGGCGCGTCAAACACACTGTTCCAGACCAGCGGAGAATGGCACGCCACCAACACGGACTACGACGCGATCATTGAATCCGTAGTCAGCGGCCTGAAAGCCACCGGAGTGATGGAACCGCGACTGACGGAAAAGAAGGTGCTGATCCTGGGAGCTGGTGGAGTCGCCCGTGCGGCCGCGCACGCCATGCAGCAGTCAAAGGCTACAGTGACCGTGACCAACAGAACTCGCGATCGCGCGAAGGCGCTGGCGGCGGAACTCGGCTGTCTGACAATCGGCTGGGAAAACCGGGCCTCGGAAAAGTGCGATATTCTGATCAACTGCACGTCTGTCGGCATGCATCCCAACGTGAACGAATCACCGTTCCAGGAAGTCTGGATGAATGAATCCACGCTGGTTTTCGACACGGTCTACAATCCGGAAAACACGTTGTTCCTGAAAAGCGCTCGAGCGCGGGGCTGCCCGACGGTCAGCGGAGTGGAAATGTTTGTCCGGCAGGCCGCACGGCAGTTCGAAATCTTTACGGGAGCGCCGGCGTCGCTGGACTATCTGGCCGAAACCATGCGACGGGCGATGTCGGCGGCAAGGCAGTGATGCGATGATCATCTCACTGATCGGCTATCGCGGTTGCGGAAAGTCCAGTGTCGCTCCGCTGCTGGCGAAACGGCTGCACTGTGAATCGGCTGACAGTGACGACGTGATCGAAACACGTGCCGGAAAGTCCATTCGGCAGATCTTCAGCGACGACGGCGAAGCGGCGTTTCGCGACCTGGAAACTCAGGTGCTGGCAAACCTGCTGCAGCGCGACCCGATCGTCGTTTCCGCCGGCGGCGGCGCGGTGCTGGCGGAAATCAACCGGCAGCGCATGCGGCAGGCCGGTCCGGTCGTCTGGCTGCAGGCGTCCGCGGAAATTCTCGCGGAACGTATCGCGCGGGACGCAACGTCCGGCCAGCGACGTCCGGCACTGACAGGTGATTCCGCTGTGCGCGAAGTGTCCGACGTCCTGGCTGTGCGGCTGCCGCTGTATGCCGCGACCGCGACACTCACCGTGGATTCCGAACAGCTCAGTCCAGCGGAAATCGTCGAACAGATTCTTTCTGACCTGAATTCCGGCATCGTCGCCGAGCGGGAGACGTGATGGGGCCGATCCCGCCTCAATGGGTGCTGGTGACCGGTTACTTCGCCGCCGGTGCATTTGTCGGGCAGTGGTTGTCTGTCGCGATCGAACGCTTTCCCATGCACGATCGCCTGCTGAACCAACTGACATCACTCCGCGGCGCGTCGTCCACATGCACGTATTGCGGACACCCGGGATCCTGGTGGTCGAGACTGCCAATCGTGTCCCGGATGTTCGGCGAAGGACGCTGCCAGCGCTGCCGACGAAAAAAACCAGGGCGTCCCTTTGTCGTGGAACTGGTTACTGCGATGCTGTTCGCCGTCATCGCCTGGCATGAGTTGCCTCTGTCTTTGCATGCAGCACGTGCCGGCGAGGGCCTGTATTCCGCGGGCGGTCCTCCGGGACCGGAACTCATCACCGATCTGTGGCATCCGTTCCTTTGGGTGCACGTGAGGTGCCTGCTGCACCTGGCAATGATCTGCGGGCTGGTCGTAGCGACGTTTATTGACCTGGAACACCGCATCATTCCCGATGGCAGCACGGTGCCGATCATGCTGCTGGCTATTGCCGTCAGCTTCACCGTCGGCCAGGTGTTCATTGTTCCGCTGTGGTTTCAGGACACCAGCGTCGTCAGGACTCTGGGACCGCTGCTTCCGTCGACTCTGCAGCCGCTGATCTTTGAATGGAACGTGATTCCGTTTGCCATGCAGCATCCGCACTGGCACGGGTTGCTGGTCAGCCTTGCCGGACTTGCGGCGGGAGCCGGTTCGGTGTGGATCGTGCGGCTGATTGGCTTCTGGATTGTGAAGCAGGAAGCGATGGGCTTCGGAGACGTCGTGCTGATGGCCATGATCGGCAGCGTGATTGGCTGGCAGCCGGTTCTGACGGTGTTCTTTATCGCTCCCATGCTGGCGGTCTTCGCGGCCGGAACCATGTGGCTGGTGCGACGGGACCGCGAGATTCCCTACGGACCGTGGCTGAGCCTGGCGACGATCATCCTGCTGGTCGGCTGGAAACCGCTGTGGCCATACGCGAAGCGCATCTTTGACATGGGGCCGCTTCTGTTTCTGATGGGACTGGGAATGACGCTGTCGCTGGCGGCGATGCTGCAGGTCGTCCAGTTGCTGAAGCGTCTGCTGGGAATCTCCGCGGATGCTCAGGCTTCCCCGGACGTCTGGACGTCGGCCGATCACCTGTCGTACTACAACAGTCCGGCGTCCCGTGACATCTGCGAAGGGCTGGCGCGCGACGTCTGGCCGGGCGTGCATTCCGCGCAGGGGAAAAGTCAGTATCGCCGCTGGCGAGACGGCGGATAGACCTCTCACATGAGAGACGCCGCCAATCCGCCGAGCGTTCGTACCGGCCGACTGCTATCCTGCGCCGCAAAGAAAAAACAGGGGCGGCATGTGTCGTCAATGGCACTGTTCGTCAATGGCACTGGAAAGAGGATTCGCATGTCAGAAGCTCAGGAAACTCAGAAACAGGTCTGGGTCGGTTTCGATCTCGGCGGCACAAAGATGATGGCCGCGGTATTCGACGACGACTACAAGCTGCTCGGAAAGAAGCGCCGCAAGACGCGCGACAAGAGCAAGGACGGCGTCGATCTGAAGCGGCTGGCGGAAACCATCCGCATGGCGCTGGAAGATGCCAAAGTCGATCCGTCGGCAGTGCGAGGCATCGGAGCAGGGTGTCCCGGACCGCTCGATCTGAACAAGGGCGTGATTCTGGAAGCGCCAAACCTTGGCTGGAAGAACGTCGAAATCCGCGACTTTCTGTCGAAGGAATTCAACTGCCCCGCGGAGATCTGCAACGACGTCGACGGCGGCGTGTACGGCGAATACGTGGCCGGTGCGGCGAAAGGTGTTCGCTGCGTGCTGGGAGTTTTCCCGGGAACCGGTGTCGGCGGCGGTCTGGTTTACGAAGGCGCGATCTATCGAGGTAAGCGGGGATCGTGCATGGAAATCGGCTTTCTGCAGATGGCCACGGCCGGACCGTCCGCCGGGCTTGGGCCTGTGGGAACTCTGGAAGCGCTGGCCAGCCGTCTGGCGATTTCCGGTGAAGCCGCCAAGGCTGTCTACCGCGGACAGGCTCCGATTCTGGGTGAAATGGCGGGCACGGATCTGGCGAACATGCGCAGCGGAGTCATCGCCAAAGCGATCGACGCCGGAGAAAAGATCGTCGAGAAGCTCGTGCGGGAAGCGGCGGAACAGATCGGCCGCGCGGTGGGTTCGCTGGTGAACATCCTGGCGCCGGACGTCGTGCTGCTGGGCGGCGGGCTGGTTGAAGCAATGCCGAAGCTTTATCTTTCGGAAGTCGCTGACGGAGCCCGGCGCAACGTGCTGCCGTCGCTGAAGGATTGTTTCGAAATCCGCATCGCGAAACTCGGCGACTTCGCCACTGCCACCGGCGCGGCTGCTCTGGTGCGTCGCCGTGTTGAGGCGAACAGCTGAAATTCCGCGATAGTTTCGCCCCGCAGACTTCATTCGACGTTCTCAGAACCGATTCCGGATCCCTCTTCGCTTCCACAGCAATGACTGAACGGCAGCCTGTACTGTTTCCGGACTTTGTCCCGGAACCGCCGCGTCCCGCATCGACGTATCCCATCGCCGTCATCGAACTGGGAACGTCCGCCATCCGCATGGCAATCGGCCAGACCGACGGCGTTTCGGGCGTGAAATCGCTGGAACAGCTCGTTCGCGGAGTCAGCCTGGGAAAGGACACGTTCACCCGTCGCGAAATTCAGCGGGAAACCATGCTGCAGTGCATCGATGTGCTGAAAAGCTACCGCCGGAAGCTGGAGGAGTATCAGTGTACGAATCCGCAGGACATTCGCGTGGTCGCCACGAGTGCTGTGCGGGAAGCGACAAACCGGATGGCCTTTCTTGACCGCATCTACACCGCCACGGGGTTCGCCGTGGAACCGATCGACGACGCCGAAATCGCACGCGTCACGTATCTGGGAATTCGCCCGCTGCTGGAAACCAGCGCGGAGCTGCGGGATTCCACCATCATGCTGATGGAAGTCGGCGGCGGCCACACCGACGTGCTGCTGCTGGAAGGCAAGACGATCCTGCTGTCACACGCCTACCGGCTGGGATCGCTGCGGCTGCAGCAAATGCTGCGGCAGTACAATGCGTCACGGGACCAGGCGGCCAGCATTATGTCCGGGCAGATCGACCGGACTCTGGAGCAGATTCGCGAGTCTCTTCCGAAAACGTCTCGCATTGAACTGCTGGCTCTGGGAGGCGACATGCGATTCGCGGCGCGGCTGCTGCAACTGGATATCAGCAATTCGCGGATCGTGCATATGCCGACAGCTGACCTTGCGAAGCTGACCCACAAACTGCTGCAGCTCAGCGTCGACCAGATCAGCCGGCGATACCATCTGGAACTGACGCAGGCTGAAACGCTGGTGCCCGCCCTGCTGGCCAACCTGCGGGCCGCTCAGATGCTGAATGCGGAGTACCTGCTGGTCACACCGTTCAACCTTCGCGACGCGCTGCTGCAGGGAATGCTGCGGACCGCCGACTGGTCGGAAGACTTTCGTGACCAGATCATCCATTCCGCCCGCGTTCTGGCTCGACGGTACGGCGTGGACGTCGCGTACGCGGAACATGTCGCCAACCTTTCGCGGCGGCTGTTTCAGTCGCTGCAGACTCTGCAGTCGCTGCACAATCTGGACATTCATTCGGAAATCATTCTGTACGTCGCGGCGATGCTGCACGAAGTCGGACTGTTCGTCAGTTCGTCGGCGTACCACAAGCATTCGTACTACGTGATCAACAACAGCGAACTCTTCGGGCTCAGCGCCTCCGATCAGCGGCTGGTGGCCCTGGTGGCTCGTTATCATCGGCGAGCCATGCCGAAAGCCACGCATCAGGAATTCGCTCAGCTTTCGCGCGACGATCGCGTGCTTGTGTCCCGGCTGGCGGGAATTCTGCGAGTCGCGCTCAGCCTGGATCATTCGCGCAGTCAGAGAATCCGCGACATCGAATGCAGTATCGAACGCAAGCGATTCATCATTCGCACTCCCGCGCAGGCCGGCGATCTGGCGATGGAACGCCTGGAACTGCGCCAGAATGCTTCGCTGTTTGAAGACGTTTTCGGGCTCAGTGTGCTGCTCAGACTGGAACGACCGTAGCAATATGACCGCCAACGATCACGAACACTTCCTGAACCGCGAACTCAGTTGGCTGGAGTTCAACCAGCGCGTGCTGGATGAAGCCTCCGATCCGACGGTGCCGCTGCTGGAAAAGCTGCGGTTTCTCGCGATCACGGCGTCCAATCTGGACGAATTCTTCATGGTCCGCATCGGCAGCCTGCGCACGGCGGTGCGGCGAGGCAGCGTCGGTGTGGACCCGGGAGGCATGACGGCGGCCGAACAACTGGACGCCGCCAGCAAGCGCATCGCGGAAATGGTCGCCGACCAGTATGCCGTGTTTCTGAATGAAATTGAGCCGCAACTGGCGGATGTCGGCATCCGGCGGCGACACGTCACGGAACTCAACCAGCAGCAGTCGGACTTCGTCAAACAGGTGTTCGAAGAACAAATCCTGCCCGTGCTGGCTCCGATTGCGATTCACGATCCGGAACAGTTCCCGCTGCTGGCCGGCCGCACATTGAACGTCGCCGTCCAACTGGCGCCGAAGGAACCGGAAGAAGACTTTCGGTACGCCGTCATTCCGTTCGGCCGTTCCAACCTGAGATTCATCACGCTGCCGTCCGATGGCGCGTTTGAATATGTCCTTGCCGCGGACGTCATCGCGATGATGATTCACCGCTTCTTTCCCGGCGAACAGATCATCTCGACGGTGCCCTTCCGGATCACCCGCAACGCCGACCTCAGCGTGCGGGAAGAAGACGGCACCGACCTGCTGGCCGAAATGGAAGATGTGCTGGACGAACGCAAGGACAGTTTCTGCGTCCGGCTGGAACTGTCCGATGCCGTCACGACGCCGCTGCTGGGATTTCTGAAAAAGCTGCTGAAGCTGCAAAACCGCGACGTCTACGTGCTGCCGGGACCGACCGGGCTGAGCGACTTCATGCGACTTGCCGAACTGAATGGCTACGAACAGTACTGCTATCCGAAGTGGACGCCGCGCAGTTCTCCGGACATCGACCCGGACACGTCCATGTTCGACATCATTCGAGCCAGCGACGTGCTGCTGTATCACCCGTACGAATCCTTCGCACCGATCGTGCGGCTGATTTCCGAGGCCGCCGAAGACCCGGATGTCCTGGCCATCAAACAGACTCTGTATCGCACCAGTCGCAACAGTCCGATCGTGGCCGCGCTGAAACGAGCCGCCGAAAACGGCAAGAACGTTGTCGTGATTGTCGAACTGAAAGCCCGCTTTGATGAAGCTCGCAACATCGAATGGGCCAGACAACTGGAATACGCGGGAGTCCAGGTGATCTATGGCGTGCGGGCTCTGAAGACTCACGCCAAAGCCTGCGTCATCGTCCGCCGGGAACCGCAGGGGTTTCAGCGATACATCCACTTCGGCACCGGCAATTACAACGAAATCACCGCCGGCTTCTATACCGACGTCAGCTACCTGACCTGCAACGAAGAACTCGGCAGCGACGTGATCTCCTGGTTCAACGCCGTGACCGGGTATTCCCAGATTCAGCACTTTCAGCAACTGGAATCCGCTCCCATCGGACTGCGGGAAAAGCTGCTGGAAATGATTGAAGTGGAAACTCAGCGAGCCGAAAACGGCGACGACGCACGAATCGTGGCCAAACTGAATTCGCTGGTCGACCCGGAACTGATCCGAGCGCTGTATCGGGCTTCTCAGGCCGGAGTCGACGTCCAGCTTAACGTTCGCGGCATCTGCTGCCTGCGACCCGGCGTTCCGGGACTCAGCGAACACATCCGGGTGACCAGCATCATCGACCGGTTTCTGGAACATGCCCGAATCTTCTACTTCTACCACGGCGGGGATCGGCGAGTCTTCATTTCCAGCGCCGACCTGATGCCCCGCAATCTCGACCGCCGCGTGGAATTGCTGGTCCCGATCCTGAATGACGACTGCAAGCGGCAGGCGATCCGGATTCTGGAGACCTGCTTCAAAGACAACGTCAAGGCCCGCCGGCTGAACGCGGACGGCAGCTACAGCATGTCCGCCGCCAGGCAGGATTCCGTCGTCCAGAGCCAGTTGGAATTCCAGCGACTTGCCCGGGAAGCCGAAGAGAATGCGTTCGAATCCAAACGCATGACGTTCATCCCGGCGGAACCGAACTGATTCCGCTCGCCGGTCGATCGGCGAACCCCTCGCTGCCGCACGGACGGTTTTCCTTCCGCATTTGCAGCAGCCACGCATGAGACTGGTCTCACGGAGCGAGTCCGTCGCTGTCGCCGTCGGTCAGGAGTCGCACCGTGTCATGGTCCGGCATATGCCACTCACTGGGCCTTCGGCCGCAGGTCCGGTCCGGCTTTCGCCGATACCATCCCTGACGACGGACAGGTTTTGGAAAAGTTGCCGACAAATCGGTCACACCGACGGATGACGGGGGAGCACCGAGGCGCAACGGCCGACTGACGGCAGCAATGGTGCTCGCTATGATGCGTCTGCCACGGCCCGTGGCGTTAGTGCTGCGTTGTCTTTCCACCATCAACCGTTCGCCATGACGTCCCGCATTCAGCAACTGGATTCTCACGTTGTCAATCGCATCGCCGCGGGTGAGGTGATTGAACGGCCGGCGAGCGTCGTGAAGGAACTGCTGGAAAACAGCATCGATGCTCTGGCGACTCGTGTGGAAATTGATGTTGCCGCCGGCGGGATGGACATGATCCGCATCTGCGACAACGGCGAAGGGATGCACCCGGAAGATCTGCTGCTGGCGGTCACCAGTCACGCGACCAGCAAGATTCGCAGCGACGCCGATCTGCAGCAGATCGCAACGCTGGGTTTTCGGGGGGAGGCGCTGGCGTCGATAGCGTCGGTCAGCCGGTTTCGCATTCGAACGCGCCGGGAAGACTCACCCGTCGGTCGGGAACTGGAGGCCGACGGAGGCAGTGTGACCGTACATCGCGACTGCGGATGTGCTCAGGGCACGACGATCGAAGTCCGGAATTTGTTCTTCAACACGCCCGCCCGGCGCAAGTTTCTGAAGAAGGCTTCAACGGAATTCGGCCAGATCGGGGAACAGTTCACGCGCATCGCGCTCGCCTGCCCCTGCCTGCATCTGGTGCTGCGTCACAGTGATCGACTGGTCTATGAACTGCCGGCGACCACCGATCAGCGGGAGCGGATTCGGCGGTTTTTCGGCAGTGATCTGGCCGATAAGCTGATCGCCGTGGAATCCAGCACGACGACGGAATCCGGAGAAACGATCCGCGTCTGGGGATTCGTCGGTGATCCGTCGCTGAGCAAGGCCACCCGAAAGAATCAATATCTGTTCCTGAACGGACGCTGCATCCAGGACCGAAGTCTGCAGCACGCGCTGAACGAAGCGTACCGCGGACTGTTGATGGTCGGGCGGCATCCGGTCAGCTTTCTGTTTCTGGAACTGCCGCCGCATCTGGTCGACGTCAACGTGCATCCGACCAAGACGGAAGTCCGGTTTCGCGACAGCCAGGCTCTGTATCGCCAACTGCTGCACACGCTGCGGGATCGCTTTTTGTCGATGAACTTTCAGGCAGAATTCAGCGTGCCGGCGCCTCAGATGCGACACGCTGTCGGGGCAGGGCAGGTGGCGGTCGCGACGAACCCGCAACGGGAACTCAACATCTGGTCAGCATCAGCGGCGCGTCCTGATGTTCGAGTCCACGCCCCTGAACCTGCACCGTTCGAGCGGCGAGATCATAACAGCGCCGCAGCGGTCAGCGATCAGGATCACTCAGACGCGATTCCGCCGACCCGCGAAGACAGTTCAGTGTCGTCAGCGACTTCGGAAGCGAAATCGGAACGGGGGCCGCAGCCGCCGGCACCCGTTGAGACGTCTCAGCAGGCTGCGGTTTCGGCAGCGTCCGGCAGTTTCACGGCTGGCGAGTTCCGGGCCTTTCAGATTCACGACTGTTACCTGGTCGTCGCCGGTGACGCGGGGCTGGAGGTCATTGACCAGCACGCCCTGCACGAACGCATCCTGTACGAACACCTGAGAATTCGAGTACTGGAAGGCGGCGTCGAGCGACAGAAGCTGCTGATCCCCGAACCAATCGAATGCAGCGCCGGAGAAGCCGCGGTTCTGCTGGAGTACCAGGAACTGCTGAAGGAAGCGGGTTTCGAACTGGAGGAATTCGGGGGCACAACAGTTCTGCTGACAGCTCACCCGGTGCTGCTGCCAAGGGGCAACTTCGTCAACATCCTGCGCGACCTTGCCGAACAACTGGAATCCACAGACGGTAAGACATCGCGCCGCGACCTGCTGGACCACATGCTGCACACGATGGCATGCCGAGCAGCCATCAAAGCCGGACAGCGGCTGGCTCCGGAGGAAATGCAGGAACTTCTGAAGCAGCGGCATCTCGTCGACGACGCTCACCACTGCCCCCACGGACGCCCGACGTCGCTGACATTGTCACGCATGACGCTGGACAAGCAGTTCGGCCGGCTGGGCTGAATTCCGCTATTTGGGGCGGCCGACAATCTTCGTGACTGGGTGACGGTCGGTTCGTATCATGGCAGTTTACCAGCGCGACGGGACTCAAGTGCCGTTGCCAGGTCAGGTCCGAAAGCCGTCACGTTGTCCCGCCAGATTCTCATTGCGATAATCGTGCTGCCGCTCCTGGCTGGCGGCGAAGCGGTGGCCCATCCGGTGTCACATACGGACGCCTGGGTTCGTGTCAGCAGTGCCATTGACGTCCGGCTGAACGTCTTTCTGGACGACGTCGCGCGGCATCAGGGGTTGCCGCCGGATCAGGAACTGATTCCCGCCGATCGGATGCAGCAGGCGATCTCGGATTATTCACAGACGCTGATTCGTCAGTTGCAGATCTTCGACGAATCCGGCCGGCGTCTTTCCGGCAGCGTTGTATCGGATCCAACGTGGAAGCCGCCTGCAGACGGAGTTCGAATGTCGGCTGACGCATCGTTGAAGCTGGCGTGGAAACTGCGGTATTCATTCCCGGGCGAAACGGAACCAGCCAGCGCCGGCGGCCTTCGGTCGCTGACATTTCTACATACGTTCACGCACGAGTCGCTGCCACAGCCGGGGGAACTGCGGCTTCATCTGCAGGACGAAACATCCGGTCGTCGCATCGACGCCGTGGTGCGACCCGGGCGGCCGCACACGATGTTCCTGCCTGCGTCGAATGACGATGGCAAGACACCGGCACCGTCTTCCGAAGAACTCAGTGAACTCGTTGCGCGGCTGACCGTGACGCGCATGGCAGTCGTCCTGGAGTTCACAGCGCCGCTGATTCTGTGCGACAAGGCACTGGCAACGCTGCCGAAGCCTGCGGAGCAGCCCGAAGCGCCTGTTCAGATCAGTACTTCGCAGGCGATGATTGTTCGACAGGAACTTGCTGACTGGTTCGAAGATCACGTTCAGGTGCGGCTGAACGGCCAGCTTCGCATCCCCGAATCAACCACGACCGTGCTGCTGCGAATTACCAGTGAGGAGATCCGTTCTGACGGCGCAGGCGGCGAGAATGAATTCATTCCGACAATGGGCACTCGAGCCGGCATTCGGATGGTCTGGCATCGCGTCGGCGAACCTCGCAGTGTAAACGTGACTCTGACAGGCGTTCCGGGTGGGTTCGATTCGATCACAGCACACGTCGCGGGGATCGGGGACTCGCGGACTCTGGTGATCCCGGTCGTTGCCGCATCTTCGAACGACAGTCGCAGCGTTGCTGAGTTCGGCTGGACTTCCCCGTCGCGATCGGTGACGGGAGCAACAGAGTTCGGCAACATCGATTTCAATTTCATCGATCGAGCCGGGCTTTGGCGGGATTCCGGTCCGGGACGAGAGGCGACGATGGCGATCGCAAGCCTGGCACTGCTTGCCGCGCTGATTGCCGGCACACTGCTGATACGCGGGGGAATGAAAGCACGCATTCTGTACGCAGCAGTCCTGGCAGTGTTCGGCGTTCCGGCAGTCTCCATGATTTCGTCGAGCCCCGCGCGGTCGGTTGACAATGCATCCTGTCAGCGACTTACGCAGTCGTTGCTGGATCACGTCTATCGCTGCATGATGCTGAACGACGAATCCGAATCCGTCGACCGGCTTTCCCGGTTGCTGACGCCGCAGGCCGCGGAAGCTGTGTTTCTCGCCGCCAGGAACTCCGTGGGAAGCGATCCCGCGGACGTGCCCGTCGTGGAGATTCAATCGGTGCGATGCGAAGAATGCACCGCGGATCCGCTGACGCAGGACACAGGTACTGACAGCATTGAAGTGACGTGCCGCTGGAACGTCCGCGGAGTCGTGACTCACTGGGGACATACTCATGTCAGAAACATCCTGCTGAGCGGACGGATCTCCCTGTCGCCGGATGCTGAGCGATGGAAGATTGCCGCGGTCACGCTGACGTCGGCCCCGCAGATTCGTGATGACTCGTCGCCGCGGGCGGCAACGGCGACATTCGGCAACGGACTGTGATTCGACAGTTCGCAGTGTCAGCCATCTGTCGGGAATCTCCGTTCGGCCGGCAGACCGGTTGCCGTTGAAGCAGACCGGTTGCCGTTGGAAATTTGTCCCGCAGCCGTGTGGCGGGCGGCCTTCGTGAAGTCACCGGCGGGAAACGTGCTTTCCGAAAATGGATCGGTGCAGCCGAAAGTCGGAGTGCAGTTTGGCTGGATTGCATTCAGAGACCACTCATTTACACTGATTGTGACCGCAAGCCTGCCGCGATTTGAACAGGAATCGCATCAACGAATTCACCGCACGGCGTCCCTCAACGCTGCCTCGCGCGATCCCCTCGATCATTCCAGCTTAGGAAGCACAAACCCATGCGATGTCTCACATTTTTGGCACTGGCCGGGCTGACCTGGACCGCTGCGTCCGTGACCGCGGAAGACTGGCCGGGATGGCGAGGCCCTGAAAACAACGGCATCTCGCTGGAAACCGGACTTGTTGACACGTGGAATTTTGAAACCGGTGAAAATGTCCTGTGGACGAAACCGATCGGCGGCCGAGCGGCTCCGATCGTGATGAACGGCCGGGTTTACCTGGACTGCCGGACGAACGACGACGTCACAAGTCCCACCGAAAAAGTGCATGCCCGCGAACAGGTCATCTGTCGCGACGCCGCCACCGGGGAAACGATCTGGCAGGACGTCTTCAACGTCGCTCAGACAGACATCCCCGCGCCGCGAGTCGGCTGGGCGAGCATGGTGGGCGACCCGGAGACCGGCAACGTCTATCTGCATTCGGTCAGCAGTATCTTTCGGTGCTATGACCGCGACGGAAACGTTCTGTGGAACAAGTTTCTGTTTGAGGAATATGGCAAGATCTCCGGATACGGAGGACGCACACAGACTCCGATCATCGACGAAGACCGCATCATCGTCGGATTCTTCGGGCTGAACTGGGGTCGCTTCGCCGCGCCGCCGCCAAAGATGAGCTACTACGCATTCGATAAGCGCACGGGAGACCTGCTGTGGGTCGCTCCGGTCGGTAAACCGCCGCTGGACACCAACTATTCGAACCCCGTGATCGCAGTGGTGGATGGCCAGCGATTACTGATCGGCGGAGGCGCTGACGGCGGCATCCATGCGATCAACGCTCGCACGGGCGCTCCGGTGTGGTCGTTTGAAATGTCGAAACGCGGCCTGAACGCGACACCTGCCGTCGACGGGCATCTGGTCTATATCGCTCACGGTGAAGACAACATCGACAGCCTTGCCTTCGGCCGCATCGAATGCATCGATGCCCGCGGCACGGGAGATATCACAAAGTCCAACAGCGTCTGGCGAGTGGATGACATCAAAGCGGGTTACACCGGACTGGTCGTGAAGGACGGGATCCTGTACGTGGTCGCTGATACGGGAAAACTTCATGCGTTTGACAGCCAGACGGGCACGGAACTCTGGAACTACTCCCTTGGCACCGTCGGGAAGGGCTCGCCGACGTGGGCCGACGGCAAGCTGTACGTCATGGAAGTCAACGGCAACATTCACATTCTGAAGCCGTCGCGCTCGGGTGTCGAAAGCCTGTCCAGAGTCACGCTGAAGGCTGGTGACGGCAACGGACTGGATGAAATCTATGGAACTCCGGCGATCTCCGACGGCCGCGTGTTTTTCGTCACGCGCGACCGCACGATTGCTGTCGGGAACGAAAACGCCGGAAAGCGGACGGAATTTGAACACCCGAACCTGAAGGCTGAGGAAGCCGATGGAGGCTCCGAACTGGCCATGATTCAGGTCCGGCCGTTTGAAACACGCACTGTCGAAGGCGGCACCACGACGTTTTCCGTCCACGGATTCAATCGCCTGGGCCAGCCGGTGGACGCTGCCGGTGCGGAACTGAGTCTGCCGGAGGGACTGAAGGGCGTTACGCTGGAAGGCGACACAGTGACCGTCGCTGCGGATGCTCCGGCACAGGGTTTTGAAATCACCGCGAAGTCAGGCGATCTGACCGCGTTTGCCCGCATGAGAACCTTTCCGCCGCTGCCGTGGAGCTGGGATTTTGAAGGACTGACAGGCAAACAGGTACCGCCGACATGGGTCAACGCGTTCATCAAACTCGTGCCGGAAGTCATCGATGGCAATACGGTGATGAAGAAAGCCGCCGGCAAGGGGACTCCCAGCGTCGATTTCTGGATCGGCTACACCGAAATGGATGAATACACCGTGCAGGCAGACGTCATGATGAAGGAGGACAAGCGCAAGCTTCCCAGCATCGGCCTGACCGCACAGCGGTACAACCTCATTCTGAAAGGCAACACGTCCAAGCTGGGAGTTCAAAGCTGGGCTCCTCACATGCGGATCGGCAAAGAAGTCAGGTTCGTCTCCAAACCCGATGTCTGGTACACGATGAAGCTCACTGTTCAGGTCCGCGATGATGGTGCTCACGTGCTCGGCAAGGTCTGGGAACGAGACAAGGCCGAACCGGAAGAATGGACGACGGAAGTCGTCGACCCGCACCCCAATCCCAAGGGCAGTCCCGGCCTCTATGTGTACTCACTTGCGGATGCTTATTTCGATAACGTGAAGGTCAGCAAGTAGCCGAGCTGGCGCGAATCGCAATCGCTCCGTGCAACTGTGCCCCGCAACTCTTTCAAATGCGAATACAGACACAGGATCCACTCTGATGAAGAAATATTCGGTGCAACTACTTCCCGCGATGGTGATCGCAGCATTGCTGGCGGGCTGCGACGCGGCGCCAACAGCCGACAACAAAGCGTCCGATACAGCGAAGTCCTCCGGCGCGATCGAGCCCGCAGACGGCGCCGCGCCCGGGCAGGCACAGTCGACCGCAGCTGGTGCGGATGCCGACCAGAAGGATCAACAGTCCACAACGGCACCGGCAGATGTTACGCCAGCGGAAACGGCAAAGGCTGACAGCGTGACGACCGGCGACTGGCCGATGTGGGGAGGTGCTCCGGGGCGCAACATGGTCAACGACACGACCGGCGTAAATCTGAATTTCGTCGGCGATGATTTCTCGATGAAGATGCTCACACTGCTTTCGGAAGCCGCTGAAGTCAGTTTTGAAGACGCCGTTCAGAAACTGGAGTCCAGTGCGCTGGCCACGGAGAAGGGCGGCAAGTATCTGGCGGCTGCTGGTCTGATCAACTTTACTGTGGACGTTTCTAAAGTCGAAAAGGACGGCAAGCAGGTCACGGAGAAAGACTACAGCAGCCTGTCCATCACCGACAAGGGTCGCGACGCACTGCGGCGAGTTCTGTGGACAGCCACACTGGGATCGCAGACTTATGGCAATCCCGTTGTTGCCGAAGGCCATGTCCTGGTCGGCACCAACAATGGCGGGGAGTACCGGGAAAAGCACCAGGGCGATCGCGGCGTCATTCTGTGCTTCGACGAGAAGGACGGTCGGTTTCTGTGGCAGTTGACTCGCGAAAAACTGGAAGCCGGACGTGTCAATGACTGGCCCGAACAGGGGATCTGCTCCACTCCGTGTGTTGAAAATGGCCGCGTCTATGTTGTTTCCAATCGCTGCGAAGTTCTGTGCCTGGATCTGCAGGGATTCCATGACGGGGAAAACGACGGAGCCGTCACCGACGAAGCCGACTCCGAAGAACTGGACGCTGACGTCATCTGGTCACTGGACATGATGGACAAGCTTGGCGTGTTTCCTCATAACCTCGCCACAAGTTCACCCGTGATTCACGGCGACCTGTTGCTGCTGGTCACGTCCAACGGCGTCGACGAAGCACACCTGGAAGTGCCTTCGCCCCGCGCTCCGTGTTTTCTGGCACTGAACAAGAACACCGGGGAAGTCGTGTGGGAAGACAGCACGCCGGGAATCGATTCCCGGGCACCGGAACCGTTCAACAACATTCTGCACGGACAATGGAGTTCTCCGGCGGTTGGCGACGTCAACGGCACATCGCTGGTGTTCATGCCGGGCGGCGACGGTGTCCTGTATGCGTTCAATATCGAATCCGGCGAAATGGTCTGGTGGTTCGATTTGAACCCCAAGACGTCCGGCTGGGAACTCGGTGGCCGCGGAACGCGGAACGCGATCATTTCCACTCCCGTGTTTTTCGACAACAGCGTTGTGCTGGCTGTCGGACAGGATCCGGAACATGGCGAAGGTGTCGGGCACATCTACCGAATCGATGCCACGAAGCAGGGTGACGTCAGCCCCATGATTGCCGACGGCGACGGCGGCTGGAAGGAAAACCCCGACAGCGCACAGATCTGGCACCTGGGCGGCATTGACGAAGATGGCAGCGTCACCGGTGAACAAAACGGGTTGATCTTTCGCCGCACAATTTCCACCGCCGGGATCAGTGACGGTCTCGTCTACGCGCCGGATCTCAGCGGCTTCCTGCATTGCATCGACTTCGCCACCGGCGAACAGAAATGGGTCTATGACGCATTCGCCGCTGTGTGGGGGTCGCCGATGGTGATTGACGGCCGGGTTCTGATGGGCGACGAAGACGGTGACATGGTGATTCTGAAAGCCGGATCGGAACTGCAGCAGATCGAAACGAAGAAGTTCAATTCGTCGATCTACAGCACGCCGACCATTGCCAATGGCAGGATGTTTGTATCCGACCGATCACGTCTGTATTGCATCGATGTCAAGTAGTCGGCGGCAGCGTGCGATCACGCTGCCGGCGTTCGCAAACGCTGCCGCAGTCCGGGGTTTCCCGTGCGCCTGTCATCGTGTGATTTGCTGTCTGCGATTCAGACCAAGGCGACTTTCAGGCAGTTGACGGGCGGAAGTGAATCGAAGATGCAGGACCATTCTTCGCCGCCGTCCCGGCCGAGCCAGACCTGACCGGTTGTCGTGCCGAAATACACGGCTGGTGATTTCAACTCGTCGACTGTCATGGCGTCCCGCAGCACGGTGAAGTAGCCGTCCTTCTTCGGCATGCCCTTGTTCAGTCTCTGCCACGAATCACCGCCGTTCTGACTTCGCCAGACAGCGGGAGAACCGCCGGGACACGTGCGCGTCATTGGTTCGTGCGGCATCACGTAGACGACGTCCGGATCGTGGGGATGTACGGCGATTGGAAAACCAAAGTCGCTGGGCAGGCCTTTTGCGATTGATCGCCAGGTCTTACCGTGGTCATCGCTTCTCAACACGCCGATGTCGGGACGAGGACCGCCGGGACCGTGCCAGTCAGCCCAGCCGCCGTGGTTCTGCATATACAAGCGTCCGGGAGCCGCGGGGTGAGCGGCGATCTTGTGAACGCACTGGCCGAATTCCGGATACGGGTCCGGAACGAATCCGGCACCGACACCGTCGTTTGCCGCCTCGAAGCTCTTGCCGCCGTCTTCACTCATGTAGTGCCCGCCGGTGGAAATTCCCAGATGCATCCGGTTCCCGTCGCGGACGATGGTGTGCAGGCACAACCCGCCATTGCCCGGGTGCCATTGCCGCGAGTGCTGGTGATTGCTGATTCCACTTACCATTTCCCACGAATTGCCGCCATCGGAACTGTGAAACAGAGCAGCAGGCTCAACGCCGCACCACAGCTCCTTTTTGCCATTACCCGGTTCCAGAGACCAGATGTTGGCCAGGGCGCGACCGTCACCTTCCGGAAACGCGGGCGCCGATTTTGTTTCCTTAAACTTTTTTCCCAGGTCAGTTGATACCAGCAGCTTCATGCCGAAGAACGCGTTGCAGCTTGACGCAAACACGCGCGGCGCGGAACGGTTGTCGATCAATGTGGAATAGACTGACACTCCGGGACCGAATGGCCCCCGAAGGCTGAACCGACGCCGGTTCCTCGCGGACTCCGCGACGAACACACCCTTCTTCGTTCCAATTGCGACAATGACACGGTCCGCCATTTTCAGCCTCCTGAAACTGCCTGAAAGACCGAGACGACATCGCCCGGCTCCAACCGGGTTTCGAGGCCATCGCGGTCGTGAAGAAAACTGTCATTCACGAACAGGTTGACGTGCCGCCGCACGGAGCCGGTTTCATCGCAGATGCACCCGTACAAATCCGGATGCTGCCGTTTGACGGCGACCAGCACCTGTCGCACGGTCTCTCCCGCCAGCGACAGCTCCGCTTCGCCGTCGGCGTAACGCTGCAGGACACGAGGAATCCGGAAGGCAGTCACCATCGAGGCATTCTATCAATCGTCGGACTTTGGCACAGCGAGCCACGGAACAAATCCGTGCCCGGCAGAACGCGACATTCGGAAAGCGACCCTGACCAACGAATACGTGCGCGACGCCAAACCAAAAAGAAAACGCCCTGAAGCCGGGTGGCTTCAGGGCGTCGTGAACTTGTGGCGGGCTGAATCTCGGGCGGGAGTCGAATCACGGGCTGGAAATCGGGTCGCTTTCCGGGAATGGCGGTCGGCTGACGTCGTAGGTTTCCGCTGAGACGGAAGTGCCGCAGTCGCCGGTGGCACACGGGGCACACAGGGACTCGCCGCACACGGTCTGCGGCACAAGTCGACAGCGAGTATACGGAACCTGCCGCGACACCTGCCGCGCCACCATCCTGGTACAGGTGGATTCCACCTGCCGCGGCACGACCTTGCAGACTCGCTGAGTCGTCGTGTAGGGAACCTGCTTCTGCACGCAATAGGGAACTCGCCGCGTCTGCTGTTCATTCACCATCCGGCAGACGGTGTACGGAATCTGACGAGTCTTCTGCTCAGTCACATACTGACAAACCTGATACGGAATCCGCTGTGTTCGAACTTCGGTTTCCATGCGGCAGGTGCGGTACGGAATTCTCTGAACGCATTCCTTCGGGACCATGCGAGTGACCTGAACGGGCACTTTCGAAACCACGACTTCCGGAACGCAGCGGGTGACGGTCACCGGACAGCTCTGCCGGACAACCTGCGGCACCATCACGGTATAGGGAACGTCCTGTTGGACCACCTGCGGGCACCACACTCGGCGGGTGATCGTTCTGGGAGGCGCCTGGGCCATGCAGATCGACGGGCCGCACGGACCGCAGACAATTCGCGGACATACCGGGCCGGGAATGCAGTGCTGTCTGGTAACCCACTGTCCCGTCAGACGCTGGACGCAGCGAGTTCGCGTTTCGGGACGCATCACGGTGTAGCACCGTTCCTGGTTGATCGTTTCCGTCACCTGGCGATTCACGACCGTCCGCCGTTCCTGCTCGATCGTTTCACACACCGGTTGCATAACGGTGTACTTCACTTCGCGAACGTTGTCTTCCCAGACCGGCCGCTGCACGGTGTAGTTGCATTCGTTGTACCGAGTTTCCCAGGTCGGCCGCTGCACACAGTAGCTTTCTTCACGGACCAGCGTTTCCGTCACCGGTCGGCAGACCGTGTAGGATTCCTCGCGAAACGCTGTTTCCGTCACGGTTCGATAGCAGGTCTGCTGAACGTCCTCGTACACGTTTTCGTAGACCGTTCGTGACGTTGTGTACTGTTCAGGCTCGTACACGGTTTCACAGACCGTTCGATAGCAGGTTTCCGTTTCGACCTTACAGGTTGTGTAACAGGAAGACGGAGCACAGGCGGCAACCGGGCAGCACGAGTACGATGGCACGCCGCACAGCCCGGCATTCAGTGAAGGAGCCGTCAGACAGCACACGGTGGCCACAGTCAGGGTTCGTAACAGCGACATCTGAGTTCTCCGCAGATTCTGATGATCCCGCGAGTCCGTTCGCAGATGTTTGAGTTCGACCGGGAATTCTTCGACGCGGACCTGTCCGCGTACACCTGCAAAAGTGCTGCTGCAAGAGCGTACCCACAGAGCACCGGAGCTCACAGCAGACGCTGGGCCTGCGGACAAAATCTCGCACCACGGCCGGACTCGACTTCCGGTCGCGTAAAAAGAGTAAACCACGGAGACTGGCCACTTGTGGAAAACAGCAGCGACGAAGCGGTTTTCCGTGTTACGAAAACTCAACCTGCCTGAATTGCCGGACACCGCGCGAAGCTGCCTGCCAATGCAAATGTGACAACGCCTCTTGAAAAAACGTCGCCGTTTGTGGATCAACACCAATCCCGGAGTCCGGTGCGGGGGCAAACCAATCGTTGCTGCCTGCGATCGGATTTCGATGCGGCTTCCGGCGCCGTGATGCCGGAGAATTCCAGCCTTTCTTCAGTCGAACGAGCACGATCGGTGTCCGAACGGGTGCCGTGATCGAAGCGTCGAAGGTCGTTTGATCGGTGTTTATGGCTGTTTGGTATCCGGATTGCTACAATCGTGAGGCAGTGCCGTCACGGAGGTGTTTTCGCTGAGCGGACAGAATCAGAGCTGGCGTGTTTTCCCGGAGTTTGACGGCTTTGACTGGATGTGACCAAAACAAACTCAGACAGCGGTTTCCGTCATGAACCTGTCGTGTCCTGCCGAAGGAGTTCGTCGGCTGGTGACATGGGCCGATTCTCCCCTGATTCCATTACCGTTGCCGGTTGATTCGTGGTGGGGATTCGGGGTCGTTCTTGTTCTGCTGGTGCTGTTCGTTTGGGTAGTTGTTCGCTTAGTTTCGCGGGAGACGGATGATATCGATCCTGCGGAAGCCGATCGGCAGATGTTGACCGCCATCAATGAATTGCATCGCCGGGGTGACCTGAGTCCGGAGGAATTCCGATCCATCAAAGGTCAGCTTGTCGAGCGGCTTGCGGACCGCCCCGTTTCTGATTCTGCCGATTCCACCGTGGAACATGCGCGAGGGACTGGCGAGCAAACTTCAGATCACCTGCAGACCGAAATAACGAAAGACAAACACAGCGCGGCAGCGACCGGACAGCCATCAGCGTCCGGCGATGTTCGACAGCCGGAGCCGGACGGCTCCGGGCAGCACACACCGTCGATTCCGCCCGAAAAGTCTCCGGATAACTGAACTCCCATCACCAGACGCGACACACCTCAAGTAAAAGAATACATGTTTTGTTGGCAGGGATGCCGACAGTCTCGGAGATCCCGTCACCTGCCAGCCGGCAGACCTGAATTTTGATGCCAACTGGATTCTCTCTCCGGAATCAGGAACCGCATCAGGTTTCGGCTGCTGTTGTCTAAAGGAATTGAGATGCCATCGGGTAAGGATTTTGGAGCCGGAAAAAAGCCTCAGCAGGGCAAGCGAAACGCCAATTGTTCGTTTTGCCGCAAGAACTACCGTGAGGTAGGTCCGCTGGTGGAAGGACCGGAGGACGTTTACATCTGCGGAGAATGCATCGAGCTTTGCCAGTCAATTCTCGATCAGGAAAAACGTCGTCGTGGTTCCTCGCGCAAGCTGTTTAACCGGGTTCCCACACCGCGTGAACTGGTCGCGGCCCTCGACGAATACGTCATCGGGCAGGAACAGGCCAAGAAGCTGCTGTCCGTTGCCGTCCACAGTCACTACAAACGACTGATGCATCACCACGAACAGGGGGATGACGATGTCGAAATTGAAAAGTCGAACATCCTGCTGATCGGTCCGACTGGCTGCGGAAAGACGCTGCTGGCGAAGACGCTGGCTCGCGTCCTGCAGGTGCCGTTCGCCATCGGCGACGCGACAACTCTGACGGAAGCCGGCTACGTTGGCGAAGACGTCGAAAACCTGCTGCTGAAACTGCTGCACGCGGCCGACTTTGACATCGAAGTCGCTCAGCGCGGCATCGTTTTCATCGACGAAATCGACAAGATCGGCAAGACCAGCCAGAACGTTTCCATCACACGTGACGTGTCCGGTGAAGGTGTCCAGCAGGCTCTGCTGAAAATGCTGGAAGGCACCGTTGCCAACGTGCCGCCTCAGGGCGGACGCAAGCATCCGGAACAGCAGTACATCCAGATCGACACCACGAACATCCTGTTCATCTGCGGCGGAACGTTCGTCGGGCTGGAAGACATCGTGGCCAAGCGGCTTGGCCGTAAAGTCATCGGTTTCGGTAACAATTCCTCAACCGCCGAAGACGCCGTTCGTGAACAACTGCTGAATCACGCCGGCGTCGACGACGTCATGACCTTCGGGCTGATTCCCGAACTGCTGGGCCGACTTCCCGTGCTCGGAACGCTCGGTCCGCTGTCGGAAGAAGCTCTGATTCAGGTGCTGACGGAACCGAGAAACGCCCTGGTTCGCCAGTACGAAAAGCTGTTCGAAATGGAAGAATGCGGCCTTCAGTTTACAGAAGGTGCATTAAGAGAAATCGCCCGGATGGCGAAAGTCCGCAATACCGGTGCCCGCGGACTTCGCAGCATCGTCGAACGAGTCATGTTCGATATCATGTACGAACTGCCGGAACTTGAACGCGGCCAGAAATTTGTCATTACGGAAGAAATGGTCCGCGGTGAACAGCCCATGTTGCCCAATGGAGATGCCGCAGCGGCATAAATCCACCGGCAGTCGGTCGGCGAAGCGGTCAGATTTGCTTCGTCCGAATGAGCGGACGGATGCAAGTCTCGCCGCGGCCGGTTCAACATGGAAACGGTTTGGCCTGCAAACCTGATGAAAGCTCACGGCACTCAGCGACCGGTCGCTGAGTGCCGTTTTTCATTGATCCGTCAGCACTGCCGATACATCCTCATCGCCGATGTCGAAGCAGAACCGGCGTTCATCCCGAAGGCAGCGGCAAGCGGCGAACTGACTGATGTCCATGCCCGGCAACAATCCGGAAGGCCCGACCTCGCCACAGCGGCGTTTCGCTGTCGACGTCGTAAAGAAACTGCGGGCAGCGGGATTTCAGGCACTGTGGGCCGGCGGGTGCGTTCGCGACGCGATGCTCGGCCTGCCGCCGAAAGACTACGACGTCGCCACGGACGCCAAACCCGATCAGGTAATTCAGTTGTTCGGTCGACGGCATACGGTTCCCGTCGGAGCCAGTTTCGGTGTTGTGATGGTGCTGGGACCGACCAAAACCGCGGGCCAGATTGAAGTCGCCACGTTTCGCACCGACGGCGAGTACTTTGACGGTCGGCGGCCGGCGGAAGTGATATTCTGCTCGCCCGAACAGGATGCGCTGCGACGCGATTTCACAATCAACGGCATGTTTATCGACCCGCTGTCTGGCGAAGTCATCGACTTTGTCGGCGGTCGCCGAGATCTTGAAGCACGAGTGCTGCGCGCCATCGGTGACGCCCGGAAGCGATTCACGGAAGACAAGCTGCGAATGCTGCGTGCCGTCCGGTTTGCGGCGACATACGAATTCCGAATCGAACACGACACGCTCGATGCAATTTACCACCTGAGATCCGACCTGACTCAGGTCAGTGCCGAACGCATCGCTCAGGAACTGCGTCGGATGCTGGGCCACGCGTCCCGTGCAGTTGCCGTCGCGCTGCTGCATGATACGGGACTGCTGCCTGTGATTTTCCCGGACGTGTTCACCGACACTCCGGAACGCACGGCGTCGTTCCTGGCCTCACATTCGGTCATCGCGGCGCTGCAGCAGGCGACATTCGAACCCTCCCTGGCGGCCCTTCTGGATTCTCGGCATCAGGTGCAGGGTTCAAAACTCGCTGATCGTACGCTGGCGGTTCGCCGGGAATGTGGCCGGCTGCGGCTTTCCAACGACGAAACGCAGTGCGTGTGCTGGCTTGTCGATACGGCTCACGTCTGCAGCCCGGCGGAAGCACAGCCGCTGCATGTCCTGAAACCGATTCTTGCCGACACGCGCCGGAACCTTCTGCTGGACCTGCTGCGTGCGCGGCACGCGGCGGGAATCGACAGCACCGACAACGCTGAATTTCTGCGGGCCTACCTGCAAACGGTGCCGGAAGATCAACTCAGCCCGGCTCCGTTTGTCACCGGAGCCGATTTGCAGCAACTGCAGGTTTCTGCCGGACCGATCTTTAGTGACCTGCTGACCACGCTTCGTCATGAACAGCTTGACGAAGTCATCACCAGCCGTGAATCCGCTCTGCAAAGACTGCGGGAACTGATCGCCCGACGCGAAACGGACGATCGATAGAAAGCCGCAGTTTTCCAGCGACGAGCGATCTTCAGTCCGCGACAGCTGCGGCACTATCAGAGCTGCGGATCTGCCGCCAGTCGGTAGCGTTCCAGGGTCACATGCGGCCACTCATGATGTTCACCACGGACGAAGCCTGCTGACTCGGCAATTTCCCGCATTTCGGGCAGCGAGTTTCGGTTCAGGTCGGTATCGGTGGCGATGGCGATCCAGAACGTCTTGTCGGGCAGCGGACTGCTCAAGATGAAATCACGGTACAGCGGTCGCATGCCGAGGGAATCATTCCAGACGAACGGCAGTCCCAGCCTGGGATGTGTCGACTCGATATAGAACCGACCGGCCCGGCAGGCGGCGTTCTCCATCAACAGCGAATCGTCCGGGTGCATCGGCACCATGTGCGATTCCACCAATCCGCTTTGAACAAAGATGGCTTCACCGGGCCGGGAGTATTCGGAAATGAACCGACCCAGCTCCTTCCATTCAGCATCGGTGGGGTCGCCCAGTCGTCCAGGTTGCCATGGGGCCACCGGAGCCAGCGCCCACGACGAAATTAGCAGGACAGCGGTGCCGGCGACCGCAGCAGGCCAGCGTCTGCCTCGGCGCAGAACCAATGCCATCAGGCACGCTCCCGCCGGAACACACGCGACGCGGTAGCGTGGATTGGCAAGACTCGGCAGGTCTCCGGCGGCAAGGACGGCCAGCATCAGCGCCGGTAACAGCGAACACGCCAACAGCAGCGCCGCATCCCGCTTCATCGGGAAACGCGGTTCACCAGATGAACGTCCCGCCAGACAGGTCACGATCCATCCCGCCGGAAGCCCCAGCCACCACATCGGCCCGATGAATCCCCGGAGCGTCTGGTCGTCCGCCATGTAGTTCAGATACTCACCCAGATCGCGCAGCCGCAGGACCGACGGTATTAGCGGCAGGCAAACCAGCATCAGAGCCAGCATGGCGACCAGCCAGACGGAAAAATGCAGTCCGCGATTGCGTGTCGCCAGACAGCGGCCGCCAACGCATGCGGCAGCGATCACGACCAGCAGTCCCGATGTGTAGTGGGTCCACAACAATCCAGCGGCCGACACTGTCCAGAACATCGCGCGTGTCATGGAAGCAGGCAACGTCAGCCACCGCCAGGTCGCTGCCACGACGACTGCCGACATCAGCAGCACAAGTCCGTAGCATCGGGCGATCCGAACTTCGTCGAGTGCCTCCGGATGCCATGCCACCAGCACTGCGGCAATTCCGCCCAGCAGAGGATCGCGAAGTCGAACACCGAATGAAAACACCACCAGCACTGTGGCAATGTGGCACAGTGCTCCGGGCAGTCGCAGCGCCGATTCGCTCTTTCCAACGACCTTCAGTGACAGTTGCTGCAGCCAGCTCGAAAGCGGCGGTACGGCGGAATAATCCAGACTTCGCGTCAGCAGACTGCCCGGCAGGTCAGAATCGATGACCCAATAGGAAACATGCTCATCAAGTGCCAGGGGCGCTCCGCGAAACATCGGCAGCATCAACAGCACACTGCTCAGGCAGGCAAACACCAGCAGGCACCGCCCGGCGATCGTCGCGGCGTCCGCGGACTTCAATCCGCCTGCGGAATCAGACGCGGCCGACGCCCGACTCGACGCGGACGGTTCTGCTTGTGAGTTATCCGGCACGGTGATGAGTTCTTCCCAGCGACGTGATCGCGGCGCCGGATTATTTCATTCACCACGCAGGCTGTGAAGCCACGCGGCGATCACTGACCATCGCGAACAAAACGGGACGGCGCGTGTCGCGCTTACAATGCGACAGAACCGACAGCCAGCTCGTCCCGCGCATCGCGCCGACGGAATCAGTGCCGCTTGCGAACCATCGGCCTTCGCACGAGACTCCTGGCCGAACGGATCCTGAACCCGGCATCTTCCCGAACTGGCGAAGCGACCTCATGGCGAAAGACTGCATCTATGTGATCGACGTGTTCAACCTGATGTTTCAGGTCTTTCACGCGATCCCGCCAATGACGGGAACTCAGGGCCAGCCGACGAACGCGGTCTTCGGTTTCACTCGCGACATCTTCGCGATTCTCGACAGGCAGCCGACGCACCTGCTGTGCGCGTTTGACAGTCCCGGCGAAGGTCGGCGCAATGAACTCTATGCACCCTACAAGGCGAACCGCGATGAGATGCCGGATGACCTGCGACCCCAGATTCCCCTGCTGAAACAACTGCTGGAAGGTTTCGAGATTCCGTGCGTGCAGGTTGAAGGCTGGGAAGCGGACGACGTCATCGCCACCGTAACGCGACAGGCGACGGAGCAGGGCATCGATGTCGTGATCGTGTCAGGAGACAAGGATACCAGGCAGCTCATCAGTCCGTCTGTCAGGATCCTTAACAATCGCAAAGGCACGTTTCTGGACGAAGCCGGCTTGCTGGACGACTGGGGCATTCGTCCGGAGCAGGTCATCGACTATCAGGCTCTTGTGGGGGACAGCGTCGACAATGTTCCGGGAGTTCCGCTGGTCGGTCCCAAGAAAGCCAAAGCACTCCTTGAACAGTTCGGAACGCTGGATGATGTGCTGGCGAATGCCGACAAGGCTCCTGGAAAAAAACTCAGCCAGAATCTTGTCGAATTCGCCGATCTGGCGCGGATCAGCCGAGACCTGGTGACACTGCGAACGGATCTGCCCCTGCAGATCAATTTCGAGTCCGCGCGCGTCAGCGAACCGAACCGGCCGGCTCTGCGCGATCTGTTCACGCTGCTGGGATTTCGCCGCTATGCCGGAATGATGCAGGACAGTCCCGGCAACGATACTCTGCATGAACCGCAGCACTCCGTAACGGTCCTGTCGACCCCGGCAGCGTTCGAACAGACCGCAGAACTCTGGACGACGTCACGCGACGTATTTCTGTCGGCCACGTTTGCGCCGAGCAATCCCCGACACCGACGCTGCACCAGCATTGCGTTCGCCTTTGACAGTTCACAGACGTGGTATGTTCCGTTCTCCGAATCTGATTCCGCGTCGGCCGCGCTGGAATTGTGCGTGTTGCGCCGAATTGCCGAATTTCCGGGAACCGTGATCACCGACGATGCCAAGCCGCTGCTGCAGACTTTGTTGCGGCAACAACTCACCGACGTTCCGTCGGTTCGCGACTTGTCCGTGGTGGACTACCTGCTGGATGCCGGCGCCCGCGCTCACGATCTTCGTGACGTCGCGGCCCGTCGAGCGGCCCCGAATCCGCTGGACGCCGTCGATTCGGCGGCCGGCAAACCTCAGCAGCAATCACTGTTCGACGATGCCGGCACGGAAACCGCAGCCGCGGCCCGCGCCGATGCGCGATTGCAAGCTACGCAGATCATCGATCCGGAGATGCTGTCGGCACTTAAGGAGGACAACCTGCTGGCGCTGTACGAAGACCTGGAACGACCGCTGATCAGCATTCTGGCACGAATGGAATTCACCGGCATCACGGTCGATGTCAGCGAACTGCGCACGCAGAGTCAGCAGGCGAAGATTCGCGCCGACGAATTGACGGACGAGATCTACGAACTCGCCGGTCGGCAGTTCAACATCGATTCGCCCAAACAGCTTTCCGAGATTCTGTTCACGGAGCTCGGTCTGCCGGTCATCAAGAAAACCAAAACAGGCGCCAGTACAGATCAGGAAGTTCTGGAAACGCTGGCCGCCATGCATCCGCTTCCCGAACGCATCGTGGAACGTCGCCATCTGACCAAGCTGCGGGGAACCTACCTGGATGCCCTGCCGCGACTGGTGGACCGCGAAACCGGCCGCATCCATGCCGGCTTTCATCAGACCGTCGCCGCCACCGGACGGCTGAGTTCCAGTGATCCGAACCTGCAGAACATTCCGATCCGCACGCCCGAGGGACGCCGAATCCGCCGTGCTTTCACGGCCGGGGAAGACGGCTGGACTCTGTTGTGTGCCGACTATTCACAGATCGAATTGCGGATTCTGGCGCACTTCAGCGGCGATGCAGCGATGTCGCACGCGTTTCGCGAAGGGCAGGACATCCACACTGCCGTCGCGGCCGAAGTCTTTCATGTCGCACCGTCCGAAGTCAGTTCTGATCAGCGCCGAACCGCCAAGGCGGTCAACTTCGGAGTCATCTACGGACAATCCGCGTTCGGCCTGGCGGCTGCGCTGGGCATCGAAAAATCAGAAGCCGCCGCCTTCATCGAAAGTTACTTTGAACGTTACCCGGGAGTCGCTGCGTTCTGCGAACAGGTGCTGACGGATACTCTGCGCACCGGTTTCGCAAGAACCATTCTGAATCGGCGCCGGGCGATTTCGGGGATTCGCAACACGTCCGGCATCCAGCGAAACATGCCCGAGCGAACGGCCGTCAATACCGTCATTCAGGGTTCCGCAGCGGATCTGATCAAACGTGCGATGATCGACGTCGATTCCGCCCTGCAGACGTCAGCGCTGCGAGCACGCTTGCTGATGCAGATTCACGACGAACTGGTGCTGGAAGTTCATGAATCGGACGTGGCCGCGCTGCGAATACTGGTCGTCGAAAAAATGCAGTCCGCGATGAAATTCACCGTTCCGCTGGTTGTTGACGTAACGACCGGACGGAACTGGCTGGATCAGGACAAACGCATTTGACAACCGCCCGGTAAACGCGAAGACTTTTAAGCGGAACAAACCTGTTTCCACGCGCCCAAAGCATCTGCAGCAGGCATGCCGGCGGGAAGCAGGGCGTACGGCGGTCCTCCGAGACCGTTGAGTTCTGATGAAAGATTACCGACAGGCTCGGAGACCGGTCGCAATAAGAGTCTGCATGCTGGAGTGCGTTCGATGAAGAAGTGTCGGCGGTGTTCAAAGCCTGCCACTTTGCATATCACGGAAATTCATGACGGGCACGCGTTCGCAATCCACCTGTGCGAAAAGTGCGCAAGAGAATATCTGGAAGACGAAAACGACGGCGGTGATTCCAGTCCCGCCGCCGAGCTGGCGGCAAAACTCGAACAACTTGTCTCGGAAGAGGGCGAAGATGCGCTGGCGGCTCTGCAGTGCCCGAACTGCGAACTGACATTCAACGAATTTCGCGAACGCGGCCGACTGGGGTGCCCCACCTGTTACCAGGAATTTCGGCAGGAACTTCTGCCGTTGCTGCAAAACATCCACGAAGATTCCCGCCACGTTGGAAAGCGGCCGCTGCGGTCTCCCGAACAGACGCCGGAGCAGGCCGAAGTCATCCGGCTCAGGAAACAACAGCGGGATGCCGTGGAACGCGAGGAATATGAACGAGCGGCCGAGTTGCGAGATCGCATCGCCGAAATCGAGTCAATGCTGCACCGCATGCCGGGAGGTGTTCCCAAGCCACCGGCGTGAACAGACTTCAGGCAGAAATTGTCTGTCCTCAGCAGCTCGAAACAGCCGCTGACCGCGCGGAATTCCTCCGTATCCGCGACAACCGCCGCACTCGCCGCGCGCTGCCTGAAACACGCTTCGTCACCGCCGGGCGATTTGCGATTTCCGGCCCGGAGCACAATACTCTGCGCTAGGTGAAGTTCCCGGTGACACTTCGTTTTTCGCCTTTACGAAGGGCTGCAGCGAAACGCTCGCGGATGCGTTACAATGGCAGTCTCTGAAGGGTGACTCGTCGGCGGCGTCTCCGGTCCCGGGAATTCGGCGTGAACCTCGAAGTCACGAAACCGGACTCAGGGCCGCCCGGACCTGCTCGGTCTGTCGACGTGATCCGGTCGCTGTCTGTTCTGAAGGTCCTCCAAAGAAGGAATCAAAACCGTTGGCTGAAGATGGAGCAAACTCCTTTCGTCTTTCCGATCTGGCGCAGACCAGCGGGCAATGGCTGAAAGGCGACGGACCGGAATCCGACATCGTGATTTCCAGTCGCATCCGGCTGGCACGCAATGTCGCCGGTTTTCCGTTTATGTCGCGAGCCGACACGGACATCCGCCAGCAACTGGTCGATTCGCTCAGAACCACCGTGCTGGCGGTCACTCCCGAACATCATTTTCACTTCGTCGATGTTGCCGCGCTGGATGAACTGGATTCTCAGCTGCTGACCGAACGACAGCTCATCAGCCGCGAACTCGCCAGGTCGGAAGGTCCCCGCGGCGTCGCGATCGGCGAAGGCGAACACGTCAGCGTCATGCTGAATGAAGAAGATCATCTGCGAATGCAGGTGATTCACAGCGGCTTCGCGCTGCAGGAATGCTGGCGCACCATCAACGCTCTGGATGACGCGATCGAGTCGCATACCGCTTTTGCGTTCGACGAGGAACTCGGTTATCTGACCGCATGCCCGACCAACGTCGGCACCGGAATTCGAGTCAGCGTGATGCTGCACCTGCCCGCTCTGAGGCTGACGCGCGAGATTCAGAAAGTTCACCAGGCATCACAGAAAATCAATCTGGCGGTCCGGGGTCTTTACGGAGAAGGCAGCCAGGCGATGGGCGACTTCTACCAGATTTCGAATCAGATCACTCTGGGCAACAGCGAACAGGAACTGATCGACAACCTGTCCGAAGTCGTCCCGAATATCATCCGCTACGAGCGTCGAGTGCGTGAGCTGCTGTGCCGCGACAACAAGGCCACACTGGACGACCAGGTCGCGCGAGCTCTGGGAATTCTGACCAGTGCGCGTTCCATCAGTTCGGAAGAAACGATGCACCTGCTGTCCAGCCTGCGCCTGGGAATCAACCTGGGAATTGTGCCGAACATCAAAATCGCAACGGTCAACGAACTGTTCATTCACACGCAGCCGTCGCACCTGCAGAAACTCCACGGCGGCCCCCTCAAGACCGCCGACCGCAACGAAGCCCGAGCCGACTACCTGCGCAAAAGGCTCGCGGCGTCGAACTAGGCAGTCGTGTGCCTTCCCAGGCAAGTCAAGCAGCTCGCCGCTACTGTGTACGAGCGATGGCAGGCGTGCCCGACTTCAAAATATGCGTCTACTCGGAACTCGGTCACAACTACGTGCCCCGTGCTGACGAATGACTGCTCCATCGGCGATGATCCTGAAACTTCATGTGCCCATCGCCGGGCCGCCCTCAAGAGCGCCTTCGCCAGCGGCAATACACAGACATCGTCGCCAACATGATGGCGCCTGCCGCGGCACCAGTCAGAAGCGCATACGAAGGACCGGGCATACCGAATCCACTCAACACCATGGGAGAGCCGACCGGCGTCGAAATTGGTTCCAGAACCTGCGGAATCCGGTCCAGCAACCATCGGTCGATTTGGGTGACGGAGCCACCGCGACAGAACGTCAGCAGGTACGGGTACAGGATTCCGCCGCTCGGACCAACAGATGTGAAGGAATACGTCGCGTATCCCAGATAGACCGGCAAAAGAAAGAACACTGGCAGTAATGTGATATGACTTGCCCATCGAATTGGCGAACCACCGCATACGGCTGGCCAGACAGCAAAAAGTGCGAGTCCCGTTAGAAGCAACCATTCAAAGACAATGCTCGCCCAGTACCAGCGAGCACGGCGCCAGCGTTGCCAAAACTGCTGCTCAGCGACGATGCGGTAGGCCATTCGCTGGACGCCTTCGCCCGTCAGTGCGCGGGCTCGCTCGGAGTCGATCTCTCCAAGTAGTGCCGGCAGATCAAGTCGCCTGTCAGCGTCATTCCGCAAGCGGGCGTACGCCGTCGTCGCAGGCGTTTCGTCACCACGGTTCGCCGCCTCTTCCAGCAGCGAGACAACTTCTTCAAATTCGGCCACAACGTCCGCTCGCGGAACGCGGCGGATATCGCTCCCTTTCATATGAAGTTGTTCGTAGGCGACCCATTCGTGGTCCACGAGGTAAACGGCACCCATCCCGGCATCTGCAACCTGCGGAGAGAGGTTAACGTCCGCTGCAATCTTCCAGAAAACGTGAGGATGACCCTCACGCACGGGTGCCATGCGCGGTGCCAGAACTGCAAGACCGACAGCTACGATGAGCGAAATGAGACCAACTGCTGAACAACAGGCCCCAACGCGAATTCTCGGATACTTTCGATCGGCCACCATCGGCGTATGACTCTCTCAGGTCGAAGAAGATGACTTGACCGCAGTGCGAATCGAGAACATATCGATTGCCCGCTTTGGTCGCGACCCATCCGCATACGCTCTCTCACGCTCATGCCGCCTTGATTTCTCTCCGGTCTGCCGGGCATTGAAATGAGATTCTGCGCCCGATCCGTCATTGACTTTGCTACCAGGGACGCCGAAATTTATATCCTGCCTGACGGCAATAAATGATGGATCCCCTAAGATGAGTCTTCCTGGGTCACTGAGAAAATTCGCGTCTAACATTTGACTGGAGACCATCCAATGCAGTCGAGTTGTTGCTCGGGACGGAACTTCAATGATCGGCGGCGAGGTATCGTGGCGTGGCGTGTCGGTCCTCGAGTACTTGCCGCAACCATCGTCGCTGCCGCCATGAGTTTTTTGACCGGCAGCACTCCTGCTGACGTCATTACATTTACAAGTCGATCCGCATGGCTCGCGGCAGTCGATCAGACGACGATGCAGACGGCCGACTTTGAAGAGTTTACAGAGGATGTCCGCTTTGTACCTGCCCCCACCGGGGTAGGAAGTGTGGATGCAGGACCATTTTCGCTGGCAGCGAACAAGATCCTTGGCACCTCCGAAATTCTTTTGCCAAACCGTGTGGACGTCGCTCCGTTTCGTGGATCGATCGACCAAACGACAAACAACGCGTATGTGTTTGTCGAGCGCGACAGTAACCTGGAAGTCACACTCACCTTTGACTCACCGGTATTCGCATTCGGCGCTGATTTTGACAGAGTCAACGGCGCTCCTGGTGAGAGGCTGGACCTCGTGTTGACTGGAGCAGGCTCGCCGATACTTCAGGCGCCTGACGACGACACCTTCTTCGGTTTTGTGTCCGATGGTGGTCTCGTCAGCCAGTTGGTATTTCAAGCCCGAACCGCCAACGGCACGCAGAGCGGTACTGGCTTCGGCCTGGACAACGCATCGGTCGCTTTCAGCGCGAGTGCAGTGCCGGAGCCATCGGGACTGCTGCTCGTCGCTGCAGCGGGTTTCGGTTTCATCATCCGGCACCGCGTTGTGAAGCGATCGGTGCAGCGATGATGGCGCGCCTCATTCTTTGGCGTTCTGGACCAGACGACGATCCCGATAGCCGTCCACGCTCAGGTTCCCGTCCTCGCGGATCACCACTGTGACGGCTCCCGCGTCGCTGGTGAACAGGATCGACTGTGACGCAGCGTAGACCTTGTGCAGGTAATCGCTTGCCTGCGAATCGCGGGCGCTGACGATGACGTGGTCAGGATTGACGGCGTTTGCCAGGTCCGTCGTGTTGGCGGTCTTTGAACCGTGGTGCGGACTGATCAGCACGTCGACATCACCCATCCGCGGCAGCAGTTCGTTCAACGCGTCGCCTTCCAGATCGCCTGGAAAGCAGATCGTTCGGCCGGCAGACTTCAGCAGGACCAGCAGACTCTTTTCGTTGTCCTCGATATCCGGCGGCAGTGCGGACAGGTCCGCCTGAAACAGTGTCAGTGTCGCTGAGCCGAAACGACACGTGTCTTCCGTGACGGCAACACGAACCGGGACGCGGCGACTGTCGGCAACCTGCAGTACGGCGGCCGCGGCGGGCGAGTCGTTGTGCAGAAAGTCCTGCGCGAGCAGCAACTGACCGACCGGCATGCGATGCACGATTCCTTCCAGCGCGTTGAAGTGATCCATGTCGGCGTGCGAGATCAGGATTCCGTCCAGTCGACGATAGCCGCGATGCCACAGAAATCGGCAGACAACGTCGGCGGCGCGGTCACCGCGGTTCATGGCGCCGGCATCAATCAGCAGCACGCGACCGTCGCCGGATTCCACAACCGCGGCGCTGCCGTGTCCCACGTCCAGCACGGTGCAGCGCACGTCCGACGCCTGTGGCAGCTGACCATTAATCGCGAATGCAGCAATCACAAGGCTCAGCACGGCAATGATCGATGCCTGCCGGACCAGCGGACGCCAAGACACAACAGCCGTCACCAGCAAGACGTAAAACGCTGGAACGAACCACGGCGGAAGATCGGCGATGTACACATGTCCGACGTTCCACCGGGCTGTGGCGTGTACAACGGCCAGCAGAATCTGCAGAGCCCCGGAAAACAAGACTCCCGGCAGCGGCGCGGCAATCGGCAGCAGAAACCCGGTCAGCAACAGCGTGAAGCCCAGAACCAGAGCGACCGCTGTAAACGGAATCAGCAGCACATTGATCAGCAGTCCGACGGGTGAGACGACATGGAATTCCGACGCGACGAGTGGAGTCGTCAGCGCCAGAATGCACAGCATCTGCCGGTATCGCAACACCAGCCGCTTCGCGATGACTCGACCGACATCGCGCAGCCGGTCACGCAAAGTCAATGCGTCCGGCGGAGCTTCCCGATCGGTATCGTCGTCGGCATTCCGGCTGGACACCCAACCGAGCGCCGCGACGGAGAGAAACGACAGCCACGCTCCCGTGTCGAACACCAGTTGCGGCTGCCACAGTAACATGACGATTGCCGTCAGGCTCAGCAGTGACGTCGTCGAGACTTCGCGACAGGCAAGTTGTCCGGTGACAAACAGCAGAAAGAACACCGTAGCACGAACCACTGACGGTCGCAGGTCGGTCACCAGCGCATACAGCACACAGATGACCGCGGTGACGAGGAGTGCTTTGTTCCACGGCACGAGCAGCAGGTGCAGCGTTCGCATCAGAAACAGGCACAGGATTCCAACATGAAGTCCGGAAATCGCCAGCAGGTGCATGGCTCCGCTGGAGATGAATGCAGTCTCCACGTCGCTGGTCAGTTCGTTGCGATCGCCCAGCAGCAGTGCCATCGCCACGCTGCGAGATTCGCCCGTCAGTTGCCGCTGCAGAATCGACTGCGCCTGGTGCCGCAGCAGCGTCAGCCAATACCCGGATGACGTGCGGCCTGCGGCGTGGAGAACCTCGATCGCCTGCGCGTGATCGATGTAGATCAGCCCCGCCGTGTCCTGACGACGCAGGTATTCGGGAAAGTTGAATTCTCCGGGATTACCTGGATCAACCGGCCAGTCCAGAGTTCCCGTCAGCCGGATAATGTCGTCGCACGTCAGGCCCGCCGCCGCATTTCCATCTACGTAGACCCGGCAGCGGCCGGATACGGAAACATCGCCGTCCATCGTCGCGATGCTCAGGACGTCGACCAAAAACCGAGTCTGTTCGTCGGAACCATAGATCCGCGGCGACAGCAGCGATGCCGGCCGCAGATGAACCACAGGAACAGACGATATCCGCGCCGTAAGTCGGACCGTGACCGACCCGTTTTGACACAGGTCTCGCAGCGGCTGACGATCGGATTCGACGGCCGACACGTTCCATCTCATCGCACCGGCCAACAGCATCAGCAACAGGACGGCGATGGAAGCCACCCGCGGCCAGGCACGCTTCATGGAATACATCGCTGCCGCAATCACGATCGCAGCAGCAATCAGCACAGCATTCCCGGACACCGCGAACCGTTCGGCAGCGACAATCCCAAGAACGAACGCGATGGCAACCGCAGCACTCGCCGGAATGGCGTCGGTGCCCGTGTTCGCAAGATCCGTGTTCGCGATGCCGGCGTCCGCGTCGACCGTGTCGGCTGCGCCCGTCTCGGCGGTGGAAATCTGGGAGTCGGGCTGCAAAGTCATCAATTGCGTCGGCGCGGGCGTTTTTCCAGCATGGGCTGCAGCTCCTCAACGAAGTCGTTCACATCCTGAAATTCGCGATACACCGATGCGAACCGGACAAAGGCGACCTTGTCCAGATCACGCAGCGCGTTGAAGACCATTTCTCCGATCTGGCGGGACGGAACTTCGCGAACACCATCTTCATAGACGGACGCTTCCACGGCCCCGACAAGCTGATCGATCTGCTCGTTGCTGACCGGACGCTTGAAGCACGCCTTTTCAATTCCCGCGCGGATCCGGCTGCGATCAAACGGAACCCGGCTGCCGTCCTTCTTGATGACTTTGACGGGAGATTCTTCGATCCGTTCGTAGGTCGTGAAGCGGCGTTCGCACTTCAGACATTCGCGACGTCGACGAATTGAGAAATCCTGGCTGTTTCTCGAATCGATGACTTTGGTTTCGTCGTGTTGGCAATAGGGACATCGCATGTCCGGCAGGACTCCGAAGTCGGCGGGCATTCCGGCTCTGTCTTCTCGCCGCAGTCAGCCCCGGCGGCCGGATCATAGCAGGCGGCTTAATCGGATGGACAGTCTATCGAGGCGGCAGGAACGGAGCGTCAGCGTCGTAAGATGGATTCGGCTGCGGCATGCGGGCCTGCATCTGCGACTGCCACTGCTGAAGTCTGCCACGAAGCTCGGACAGCTTTTCGGGATGCGATTCGCTCAGGTCGTTCCGCTCACCCACGTCGCCGCGCAGGTTGTAGAGTTCCGCCCGGTCGAATTCGTACAGTTCGATCAGTTTCCAGTCACCGTCGCGCATCGCGGCGCCGGGAGTCCACGTGGACCCGTGGTAATGCGGGTAGTGCCAATACAGCGGAGCATGCTCAATTTCCCGTTCGCCTTTTAGCAGTGGCAGCAGACTTGTGCCGTCGACGTGGAGTTCCGGCTGCAGCGGCAGGCCGGCCAGTTCCAGAATCGTCGGGAAGAAATCCGTGCTGATGACCGGCTGATCGCAGGTGCTTCCGGCAGTTGTGACGCCGGGAGCTCGAATGATGGTCGGTTCGCGAATTCCGCCTTCGTACAGCCAGCCCTTGCCGGACCGCAGAGGCAGGTTGCAGGTCGGGCCTTCGCGAGCCAGCGTACACAATCCTCCGTTGTCAGAGAAAAAGATGACAGCCGTGTTATTGGCGAGTTTCAGTTCGTTCAGAGTCGCCAGCACGGATCCCACACTGTCATCGACGGCCGCCACCATCGAAGCATAGTCAGCGTTGTCCTGGCGACTTCGTGACATCCCGCGCCATTCGCGAATCGGTTCAGCCGGTTCCGAGAACTGCTCCTTCGCCCGATCCTGAAACTGCGGCAGTCGCTTGCGATAAGGCTGAATCGGAGAATGCACGTTGTAGTATGACAGGTACAGCAGAAACGGCTGCTGAACGTCGCGGTCTTTCAGAAACCGGATTGATTCTTCCGTCAGTCGTTCCGTCAGGTACTCACCGTCGTGAGCGGCCTGCAGATACGGGTTCTTCCACGGAGCGTAATAACCTCCTGGCGGCGATCCGACATGGAAACCTCCGATGTTGACATCGAATCCCTGATCCGTGGGAAGCGACCCTTCGCCGCCAAGATGCCACTTCCCGGCGAAGAATGTCTGATACCCATTCTGCTTCAGAACTTCCGCGATCGTGACTTCTTCCAAAGCCAGCGAATCGCGATCATCGATCTGCTGAAACCGCGGGTTGTAGGCACGATCCGCCGTGGACCCCGGAATCCAGTCGGTAATGTCAACGCGCACCGGGTGCCGTCCCGTCATGATGCTGGCGCGAGTCGGAGAACACACCGGACACGCGGCATACGCATCCGTGAATCTCATTCCGGTTGCCGCCAGAGCATCAATATTCGGAGTCTCGTGGAAGGTGCTTCCGAAGCAGCCCAGGTCCGCCCAGCCGAGATCATCGACAAGGAAGAAGACAAAATTCGTCCGCGTCGACGGCTCAGCCCCGCCGGCAAGCGCCGCCGCAAACATCACGGACATGGCAACCAGGTACGGAATCGTCTGTCTCATGGGAACCTCGCGTCGTCATGCGTGATCGGGCACCGCGCCGGCCCGATTGGTGGCGGTGGAGGGAACAAAAAATTTCAAAAACGCGTGGTTCGTTTGCCGTACCACGTCGTCTTTGAATGGCAGCGAGTGTTCGGAAAGTCAGCCGTCGCGCGATCAAAAGCCGACCGAACAACATCGAATGTCTCCGCGGCCAGTATGATACCAGGGCACATCATCGGCACGAAGCAGCCCGGTAACAACCTTCGACGCACCACCTGCGATGAATCAGCCACACCCGCCATCGAACCACCGACCGGACCTGGAACAGTACCGCACTTATCTTCAAGTCCTTGCGGAATTGCACCTGGCTCCGGAACTTCGAGGCCGCGTCGACGCTTCCGACATCGTGCAGCACGTCATGCTGAAGGCCGACGCTGCCGTCGGTGATCTGAAACAACCGGATCCGAAATCTCTGAAAGCGTGGCTGCGAACAATCCTCACCAACGAACTCGTCGATGCCTTTAAATTCCATCATCGAAACCGCCGCGATGTCGACCGGGAACGCTCAATCGCCGCAGGCATCGACCAGTCCGCGGCGGGTCTCGACGCATGGCTGGCCGCTGCGAGATTTCGGCCCAACGGGCCAGCCGTTCCTCCAGCCTGGGGCATCGCCCCAGGTATGCGGCACACAAAACACAGAGTCCCAACGGGACGGCCATTCAAAATGGCCGCCCGCATCACATTCGTTCATCATCCCGCGTCGGACCACGGCCGGACGGTCCGTGGCGCATCGGGCAACGCGATTGTGATGCCATCGATTGCCGGCCCGCGATAATCGGCGCGGTGGTGTGGTTTCGGAATCGCCGCACGAACGGCCGTCCCCTTGGGACTCTTTCGCACGTGGTGGCCCGTTACCTCGCACGTTGTGCCAGGCTGGATGAATGGTCGTCCCGCTGGGACTCAGCTCGCCTCATTCGTACTACACTGACGCTCTCTGGCTTCGCCCCTCCGACATCTCGATTCAGTCCGCCCAACACACCCGCAACGCATTGGGACTCCGCCATGACCGACGCACCGGACCCGCAATCGAACGACGAACTCGACGAACTCATCGCCAAATGGATGGAAATGGTCGAACAGAATCCGGACGCCGACCGGGAAGCCTTCATCGCGGCTCATCCGGACTACGCAGCCGGCCTGAGACGCCACTTCGAGAACGAAGACCGTTTCAACGCCGCCACGGTCCGCCAGCAGCAACCCGGCGAACCCCGCGACGACGCCGAAATCCGCCGCCTGACGGGCACCGTCATCGCCGGACGCTACAAGCTGCTGGAATTCATCGCGGACGGCGGCATGGGAACCGTCTGGGTTGCCGAACAGCAGGAACCCGTCAAGCGGCGAGTCGCCGTGAAGCTGATCAAGGCCGGCATGGATTCCAAGCAGGTCATCGCTCGCTTTGAAGCCGAACGGCAGGCGCTGGCTCTGATGGATCATCCCAACATCGCCCGAATTCTGGACGGCGGAGTCACCGAACAGGGCCGGCCGTTCTTCGTGATGGAGTACGTCAAGGGAGTCCCCTTCACTCAGTACTGCGACAAAGGCGACTGTCGCTGACCGAACGTTTGGAACTGTTCGTACCGGTGTGCCGTGCCGTTCAGAGTGCTCATCACAAGGGAATCGTCCACCGCGAAAGCGTCCAACATTCTGATCTGTCTCTACGACGGCAAGCCGGTTCCCAAAGTCATCGACTTCGGCCTGGCCAAGGCTCTGCATCAGCCGCTGACGGAAAAGACCCTGTTCACCAGCCACGGCCAGATGGTGGCACGCCGCTGTACATGAGCTCGAACAGGCCGAAGTCAACAACCTGGACGTCGATACGCGGACCGATATCTATTCTCTGGGGTCGTCCTGTACGAACTGCTGACGGGAACAACGCCGCTGAAGCGCGGCTCGACCACGCCGCGTATCAGGAAATCATCCGTCTGATCCAAAGGAAGCCGTCCGCCCCAGCACACGCCTGAGCGGTAACGCAACGCTGCCCGGCATCGCCGCTCAACGCAGCATCGAACCACGGCAACTCACGCAGTTGCTTGCGGGTGAACTCGACTGGATCGTCCTGAAGGCTCTGGAAAAAGACCGCTCCCGCCGCTACGGCACCGCCAGCGACTTCGCCCGGAGACGTGAAAACTACCTGCACGACGAACCCGTCGAAGCAAGACCTCCCAGCAGGTCGTATCGCCTGCAGAAATTCCTCAGAAAACACCGCACCCAGGCCATCGCAGCCACGACTGTCCTCTGCGTCCTGATCGCCGGCATCATCGGCACGACGTGGGGATTGTTTCGAGCCAAACAAGCCGAAGACGCGGCTGTTGCTTCGGAAGACAAAGCCGTCGACGCTCTGCAACGCGTCACGGAAGAACGAGACGCCAAAGACCAGGCTCTCGCAGCCGAAGCCGCTCAGCGAGAGCAGACCGAACGAGAACTCATCGCCGGCCTGCTGCGTCCCATTGGCTTCGGCGACGAACCGAGCCAGGCCGAACTGAAGAGCTTCGTCGACTGGTCTCAGATGGCAGACCCGCGCCTGAAACTGCGAGTTCTCGAACAAGCCTTCGAAGACCCCGCCACAGCCCTCCGAGTCGCCCGCCGAGCCGAACGAGCGATGCAGGCTTGCGTCACGCTCAGCCGCACCCGCCGAGCGAGAGCTCTGGAGTTCCTGACCGCCAAACAACTCGACAAAATGCCGACCCACGTATCGCCGCGTGCTGGCTGCTGGAGCGCGCGGACGATTTGCCGGCTCTCGCGGAGAGCACCGCTTGCAGTTCCAGAAAACACCGAAGAACCACGTCCAGACTTCATTGAGTTCGCAGGATTCTTGGCCGAAAGGACCATGTCGCTTTCCTCCCGGAGGTTCGACCGTGTCCGACGACTGATTGACGTGCTAAAGCAGGCAACCAACGGCGATTCACCGAATCGGCAGCGCCCGCTGATGGCACGCGCCACGACTCGATCAATCGAATGTCAATTTGGCATGCGACACGCTGATCGCCGTCCTTGAGCAGACTGAGACTGTTTAAATGATTGGGGTGCCCGGTACTCGTGATTTCCACGGATGGAGCTATAGCGATGTATTTATATCAGTGTTTTACGAGCAATGGCGATTGATCAGCAGCCCTAAATCATCTGGGTCGTCCGAGAACATCGGCGATTGAGGACGCATCTTACAATCGAACCGATGCGCGTTATCAATTCGCCGAAAGTATCGGACGAAGATGGGAACCTGGGACATGCACGACAGGTGGAAGAGGAAGAAGGACGACGGCGATTATCGAAGCAATTTCGAGGCGGAAGGCGGCGAAAACCGTGGTTTTGATGGGAAGTCAGCCAAACGACACATTGGGTCGACACGCCGGTCTGTTCCATGGTGAGGATCAGACCGGGGCAAACGGTACTAGATTCGCGACAAGTGGACTGAAGTTCGGCGACACGCCGGACGCAGCGCCCCAAGGCATCCTGAAACGATTCTGCGACCGGTCAACGTCGTTTTCCCAAAGCTGGATGTGGAACGAACTTGAAGACATCACGAACCAGACTAAAAGCTCACAGAAAACGGGATCGCATTGACCTCCAAACGCGCGACATTTGCTTGAACAATGATTGGCATCGTGCGGCGGTAACGTGATTGCAGCTTTGGGCGAGAATTTCCATGGATATCCAGAAATGTGCGGGAACTTGCTCAACGTCTAGACCAAAGCTACGTGTCGCGCGTGGAGCATACTGATTGCCAGTTCCGGGGGCAGCACCGACTCTGTCACTCTCGGTGCTGTCCGAGAAGCAACTCCTGTCCTCGCTAAGCGCCTTCCCGTGGACGCAGTGAACAATGCCTGGGAAACGCAAATGATCAGGCTCAGGGAGCGTGTCGACAACGGGTCACCTGAGTGGGCCGCGAAATTCCTCGGCGCGCTCGTTCCGAGCATTACATATTCCCGAGTGATACCGGCAGTCGAGGAGCTAATGCAGATTCTGACAACATCCGACGACTTCGCAGTCACAAACGCTGTCGCAGACCTCCTCGCTGAGATCGCGCCCCAGCTTGCCGAGGACGCGAACTCACACTTGTGCATCTTGATTGTGGCATTCGTGGAACGTGAATCGCATGGTGTACTCGAAGGGATGCACGGAACCGACTGCCTTGATGCGGCAATTCGGGTCATGGCCGCGCTCGCACCAAACCTCGAGCCAGACCAAGTCGATCGATCTGCGGACATCGCTGAGAAACTACTCCTGAAGCCAAGTGACCCATTTGCGGTCGCTGCAGGTGCCGAGATCACAGTAGCCCTCGCAATGACTCTAACTGCACAGCAAGTTGACGACATTGCAATGGCGTGCACTACTACATTGAAGCAGTCGAAGGATCGCCTTGAGCTAGAGGCCAGCTGCAATGCAATCATCGCACTGGCTCCGAGACTCTCCTCGGAACAAGTCACCAGCGCTTGGGACGCAGTGATCGACCGATTGCGTGAGTCGGAGGACGACTGGCATTCACGAGATGAGCTGGCTGCCGCATTAGCTGCACTGGTGCCGAGTGTCGGTCAGGATCAGATTACTTGGGCCGGGGACGCCGCGATAAACATGACCGCGAAGGCGGAACACAGTTGGCAGGTTGATGCTGCGGGCGCAATGCTCGTTGCGATCCAATCGCACATATCGCAGCCTCAATTTGCCCGTGCCGCCGATACGTTTATTGCAACAATGAACTCGACAAATGACAGCAACTTCAGATTTCACGCGAGGGAAAGGCTTATAGGGGTGGCTCCGCAACTGACGCCGTTGCAAAGGCAGAAGACGCTTGAGGTACTCCTACCAGAGCTTGAACGATACTATGAATTCGAATACCCGTTCTACGAACTGGTGGCGCTGCTTCAGCTCTCAGGCCCGCAGGATTCAGCGGGTCATGCCACGACCGTACAAGTTTATTCTTCAACGACTAGTGAATCTGAATGCTAAGCAGTCTTGGCTGTTTGAGGACGAGTCGGCTACGAGTACTGGGAGCCGTTTCAGCGGCCGATTGCAGAATCGGACGATGCAAGAGCGTTGGCAGTCTTCTTGTGCCACCCGGGTTGTTGCGGCCCGCCGCGATTACTTCCTCCGCAGGCTTGAAGAACTGTTATTTCACGATGGCAGCCTCCTGCTAGGCGGACGCAGTCGACGATGACAGCGACTCCGTGCTCACGACAACTAATAACGACGTCCAGCCTCCGCGGGTGTTTCATTCGGTACATGATGCGGCCGCATGGATTGAGGAGAACTGGCCGGATTTCGATCTCGAAGCCACGCACCCGGTGACGTGGTACGGCGACCGATAACCGAATCCGTGGCATCCGAGGTACGCCGACACGTCGTGCGGGGGCCAAACGCGGCGTCGAATGGCCGTCCCGTTGGGACTCCGTCGCGGGGCGGACTGGTTCTCGCACGTTGTGCTGGCGGATGGTCGTCCCGCTGGGACTGAATCGCAGGTCGGGGTCACACTTGAACGCGGGCGTAGCGTTCAGCCGGAGCCGCGATTTCGGCAACGGGGCCAGCCGTTCATCCAGCTCGGCATCGCCCCAGAATGCAGGTCCCTGGCACGTTGCGCCAGGCTGGGCGGATGGTCGTCCCGCTGGGACTGAATCGCAGGTCGGGGTCACACTTGAACGCGGGCATAGCGTTCAGGCCGAGCCGCAATGCGATTTCGGCCCAACGGGCCAGCCGTTCATCCAGCTCGGGGCATCGCCCCGAGAATGCAGCCGAGGACACGGAGAGTCCCAACGGGACGGCCGTTCGAACCCGCGTCGAACCATGACGCGACCCATCCACTGCCGGTTGCAAGGACGATGCGTTCGTGATTCCATTGATGGATACCGGCATCCGATTTGTCGAATCACGAATGAACGGCCGTCCTGCTGGGACTTCCGTCGCCGGGCGACCGATACCCGGCACGTTGTGCCAGGCTGATGAATGGTCGTCCCGTTGGGACTGAACCGCCCGCGTGACCGAACATGACGCGTAGATTACGATTCCGGGCCGATCGCAATGCGACCGGCCCAACGGGCCAGCCTTCATCCAGCCGGGGCATCGCCCCGGTATGCGGCACAAAACACAGAGTCCCAACGGGACGGTCGTTCGAATCGTTGACACCCATCGCGTTCGAACATCGTTGCGGGTCGAATAAACGCGCGGTCGATTCGCGCGATTGCATGGCGCTACGCGTCGGCGTGTGATTCGATCAATCGGTTGCGGGTCCACGATGATCGGATCGGTGGCGTGGTTTCGGAACCGCAAACGAACTGTCGCCCCGTTGGGACTCCGTCGCGTTGGTGTTTGTTTCCAGGGGCGATGCCCCAGGAATGCGGCCACCAACAACCAAAGTCCCAACGGGCCGGCCGTTCAAAACGATCCCACGCATCGCGGTTGCACAGCGTTGTGCGGCGAATCAACCCGCCGTCGTTTCACGAGATCACACGGCGCAATGCGTGTGATTCCATCGATCGGGTACGGTTTCGCATCCGTTTGCCTGGTCGCCGAATCGCAAAACGAACTGCCGTCCCGTTGGGACTCCGTCGCGGCGTGGGCCGTTACCTGGCACGTTGTGCCAGGCTGGATGAATGGTCGTCCCGTTGGGGCTGAATCGCACGACGATGGGACCGGGCCGCACCGTGTTTCAATCCCAGACGTATCGTTCGTCGATCTGGATCTGATGTCGGTGGCACAGCTCGCGAAATTCGTCCTGGTAGGAACGCGTGCGATGGTGATATTCCTGATTCTGAACGTACGCGACGGTTTGTTCGAGATTGGACTGGCTGACGGAGAACGCTCCGTAGCCCGCCTGCCACGTGAATGCTTGCGAACACAATGGAGCCGACTTTGCCCATTTCGATGTCTCGATTTTGGCCTGCTGGACGAGGTCGGCAATCGTGGCCGTTCGTGACAGTCCACAGACGATGTGGACGTGATCGATCCAGCCGCCGACTCGCAAGGCGGTGCATCCGGTCTGGTTGACATGATGTCCGAGCATCCCGAACATCTCTTGACGGAAATCGGGCGCTTGAAGAAATGGCCGACGGCCCTTCGTGCTAAACACGACATGCAGCCAGACCTGTGACAATGACTGAGGCATCGTGGACCTTTCCTGCAGGTGATTCGGTGTCGGACGGGATCGCAAGTTGCGTTCAGCGTAGCAGTTTGACGGTACGCACTTGAACGCTGGCGTGCAGGTGATTTCGAACGCCACCGATCCATTCTGGCACGATGCGCGATTCCGGCCCAACGGGCCAGCCGTTCCTCCAGCCTGGGGCATCGCCCCAGGTATGCGGCGGAGAACACGGAGAGTCCCAACGGGACGGCCGTTCGAGAACGATCACCGGCATCGCGGTCGTCCATCATCCGGCGTGGGGGAAACGCGTGGTTTGCCCGCAAGTTTCCACAAGGCAATGCGTTTGTGATTCCGCCGATTGGGGATCGGGCCGCGATGATCGGCGTGGTGGCGTGGTTTCGGAATCGCAATATGAACTGCCGTCCCGTTGGGACTCCGTCACGGTCCGGGCCGTTGCCTGGCACGTTGTGCCAGGCTGGAGGAACGAGCGTCCCGTTGGGACTGACTGAAACGCGGAGATTTCCGTGGTTCATCACGCCACCGGTGTCGTCTTGAGTTCTCAGAGGCCGGTGCGACCGGAATTCGAGTGTCGAATCTCGGGCGGTTCCGCATACTGGCCCGCCTTTTCGAGGAGTTCTTGCCATGCGAATACTGCCACTGACTGTTGTTCTGCTGTTGGCAGGCACGTCGATCGTGGTCGGGCGTGATCAGTCGATTGACGATCTGGAGAAAGCCGTCGAAAAGAAGGTCGTCGTGTTCGAGAAAAAGCTGAAGTCCGAAAAAGATAAGGCACTTAAAGCCTTCGATTTTCAGATCGCCGCGGTCAGGCGAGCTCCGGACCTGGACGCCGCGACGAAGGCCAGCCTGATTGCCATCCTGACGAAGCAGAAGGAACACTTCGACAAGACCGGTGAATGGCCGGAGAACAACGACATGCTTCTGGCGGGGATCGATTACGCAAGCCGGATCAGCTCGGCCTATGTATCCGTCGGTGCAGCCTTCGACAGGCTGATCAGCAAGTGCCTGGACGACGAAGACTACGAGGCCGCCAAAAAGTACGGCGACCGCAAACGCGACTATGAAAAGGAGAAGCTCGGGACGGACCGGCTGCTGGACGGAACCAAATGGCGCGGGACACTGACGAACGGGAAGACATCCACGCTGTTTCATTTGAACCTCGGAAAGATCGAAGGAAACATTCTTGAGGGCCGGATTCACATCGATCCGCACCGTCAGGGGCATCCGATTCAGGACATCCGAGGAACGATTCAGGGCAATGTCATCGAAGCAAAAACCACGAATCAGATTCAGGGAAAGAACCGACCGCGCCAGATGCGTGCCGTGCTGATGGGTAACAAGATCATCATGGCGATCGACGCCATCGAGCCCGATAAGCACCCGGAGAAATGGGTCTGGCTGGAACAGCGGTAGCCAGCGCGGGTATTCGGGGCGTTACAGACCTGCTTGTCAGTTTCCGCCACTTCCGGTACCCACACTTGCAGCGAACGCGGGTAAGGCGTAAGAACCGCAGCCTGCGAGAGTGGCGGAATTGGCAGACGCGCTGGATTTAGGATCCTGTGCCGGTAACGGCGTGGGGGTTCGACTCCCCCCTCTCGCATTCGTTCGCTTCCCCGAGGTGCCCGGCATCGACGTTCCGATGCCGGGCATCTTCGTTGTCTCCGCGCTACGACGACAATGCTGAAGAAACTTCGCGATCAGGCTGCCTTCTTTCGACAGTTCCGGCAGCAGTTCGAAACCACGGGAGCTGTCGCGCCCAGCAGCCGATTTCTGGCGAAGTCCATGACGCGGTACCTGCGTCAGCGGGGCACGGACCCGGTTCGAGTGCTGGAGATCGGGCCGGGAACGGGAGCGGTGACTTCGGAAATCGTGAAGCATCTGCGACACGGCGACGTATTTGACCTGGTCGAACTCAATGACGCTTTCGTCGACATTCTGGAACAGCGGTTTCTGGACGATCCGGTGTGGAACAGCGTTTCGAAGCTGGCGAAAGTTCACACGCTGCCGCTTCAGGACTTCGCTGCCGAACATCCCTATGACTTTGTGATTTCCGGATTGCCGCTGAACAATTTTCCGGTGAGTTTGGTGCAAACGCTGACGGAATCCTATTTCCGGCTGTTGAAGCCCGGCGGAGTGCTGAGCTACTTCGAATACATGTTCGTCCGGCCGGTCCGCAAAGTTGTGAGTCGCGGGAACGAGAGAACTCGCATTTCCGGAATTGATGAGATCATGCAGCGCCACTGCGATCGCTGTCGCATTCGGCGTGACAGTATCTGGATCAATGTGCCGCCGGCATGGGTTCAGCATCTGCGGCTGGAGGAAACCCGGGGCACTCGGCTCTGACGGATGAGCCGCCGGTGGCTGCATGTCTGTCGCGAGCCACCGTCGCTGTGTCCATCCGGTGTTCAGCCGATCGACGTGAAGTCCAGCGTCGCGAACAGATCGTCAAACGTTTCCGCGCGGCGAATCAGCTTCACGTCGCCGTTTTCGCGAAGCAGCAGTTCGGCACTGCGCAGCTTGCCGTTGTACTGAAAGCCCATGGCGTGTCCGTGAGCCCCGGCGTCGTGAATCACCAGCAGGTCGCCGCGTTCAATATCCGGCAACGCTCGATTGATGGCAAACTTGTCGTTGTTTTCGCAAAGCGAACCGACGACGTCGACCGTTCGGTGATGCGGCGCGTCTTCCTTGCCCAGCACGGTGATGTGGTGATAGGCGCCATACATGCCCGGGCGCATCAGATTGGCCATGCACGCATCGACGCCGACGTAATCGCGATAGATGTGCTTTTCGTGTACGGCTTTCGTGATCAGGTATCCGTGCGGCCCCGTGATCATGCGGCCGTTTTCCATCACGACCCGCAGCGGGTCAAGATCGGTACCGGCAATCATCTGTGCATAAAGGCCCTGAATCTGTGCGCCGAGCCATTCCAGATCCACGGGTGTGTCGTCCGGCTTGTAGGGAATTCCGATGCCGCCGCCGAGATTTACGAATTCGATGCGAACGCCGACATCGCGCTGAATTCGCAGCGACAGATCGAAAAGCATGCGAGCGGTTTCGACGAAGAAGCTGCCGTCCAGTTCATTGGACGCCACCATCGTGTGCAGCCCGAAACGCTTAACGCCGCGCTGCTTCAGGACGGTATAGCCTTCGAATAATTGCCGCTCCGTGAAACCGTACTTCGCTTCTTCGGGACGGCCGATGATCACGTTGCCGGTTCGAGCGGGACCGGGATTGAAGCGGAAGCTGACCAGTTCGGGCAGCCCCACGGTTTCGTCGACAAAATCGATGTGCGTGATGTCGTCGAGATTCAGGATCGCTCCCAGTTCGCGAGCGGCCTGGTACTCCGCCGCCGACGTGTTGTTGGACGTGAACATGATGTCTTCGCCCGACAGCCCGATTTTGCTGCTGAGAATCAGTTCCGCCTTGCTGGAACAGTCCGCGCCGAGGCCTTCTTCCTTCGCGATCTGCAGGATGTGTGGATTGGGGGTCGCCTTTACCGCGAAGAAGTTTCGAAATCCGTCAACCCACTGAAACGCGCCATGCAGTCGGCGACAGGTTTCTCGAATCCCGCGTTCGTCGTAGAGATAGAAGGGAGTCGGAAACACGTCGGCGATTTTGCGAACCGCCGCTTCGTCAAAGGGCAGGAGCCTGGGATTCGTCATGAAAGTCTGCGATGAAAAGTGAGGCCAAGGCGAGCGGCAGAGGAGTTGTTAACTGCCCGCGAGCCGCACGGTGCCAGCGGCGGTTGTGTTCACAAAGAACCGGGGCTGGTGTTTTGTCAGGTATAAATCGATGGGTCGTGTGCCACTGGCTGTGCCAGTGCTCTGCAACATTGAACTCACTGGCACAGCCAGTGGCACACATCAAAACACGATGGACAAGGCACTAGCGCCCTGCGGCTGGCGGGTCGATTCTCATCTGCGGCACGCCCAGGAACGCGGTCGGAGCGGCCGGAGTGTCGTGGGCGGATCGCTGGAATGCAACCGGTCTCAACCCGACGTCCCCGCGAACCCGACACCGTCGTGCAATCGAGTGATCTTTCCGGTTCCGGGACCGTGCCAACCGCAATCGGCCGGACGTTGCAGCCGCGTGAAAGCCTCGTCGGGTTGTGCCGGACGGATTTCGGCCTCGTTCGAACCCGCGATCGGTTTAGCCAAGTTGGCTGCGGAACACTTCGGCACCGGCCCTGATCGCGTCGTCGAGCTTGTCGACAAGTCTGGCTCCGGCTTCAGCCATGTCCGGTCGGCCACCACCTCCTCCGCCGGCGGCCTGCGCGGCGGCTTTCACGACATTGCCGGCGTTAAGGCCCTTGTCTTTGATAAGCGGCTTACTCACGGCAGCAATCAGGGCCACCTTGCCGTCGATCTCAGCTCCGAGGATGACGGCCACCGGACTGTGTTTGTCGCGCAGTTGGTCGACGAAATCTCGCAGACTTTCGCGGGAGACGTTGTGCAGCTTTTCCGCGATCAGGCTGACGCCTTTCACTTCCTGGGCTTTGGCGACGAGGTCTCCGATGGCGTCTGAAACGGAAGCCGATGTCAGTTCGGCGATCTGCCGGCTCAGGTCTTTCAGTTGTGACTGCAAAGCATCCACGCGAACCGGAAGGTCGGCAGGTTGATTGGCTTTCAGTTGTCTTTGAAGCTGGGAAATCAGTTCGTCGGATTCGCGGCTTTTCTGCAGAGCCCTGGGGCCGGTCAGAGCCGTGATGCGGCGAACTCCCTTGGCGACGGGTTCTTCCGAAGTCACTCGGCATAAACCAACCTGGCCGGTGTTGGTCAGGTGAGTTCCTCCGCAGAGTTCAACGCTGAAGTCACCCATCGTGACGACGCGCACGTTGTCCGGGTATTTCTCCCCGAACAGCGCCATGGCTCCCCGTTTTCGGGCCTCGTCGATCGGCAGGACTTCCGTGTTGACGGTGGCTCCGCTGGCGATTTGAGCGTTGATGATGTCTTCAACCTGGCGGACTTCCTCACGTGACAACGCCTGCTTGTGGGCAAAGTCAAACCGCAGGGCATCTTCTTCGACCCGTGATCCCCGCTGCGTGGCCTTGTCGCCGATCGTCTTGTGCAGAGCATGATGCAGGATGTGCGTGGCGGAATGGGCTCGCCGAATCCCTGCGCGGCGATCCGTGTCAACGGAGGCGGTCACCATATCGCCGACCGAAATCGACCCTTTTCGCAGGCGAGCTTCGTGGACGAACAGTGTCTGGTTGTGTTTCTGAGTGTCCGTGACCTCAAGTTCGGTTTCCGGCCCGCCGGTATGATGCTTCGGCTCCCGGTCGCGATCATAGAAATGCCTGTCGAGTTCGCTGATGGGCGGCTTTTGCAGCCAGCCCGTGTCGCCGATCTGGCCGCCGGATTCGCCGTAAAACGGAGTTCGGTCGAGAACCACACCCACGGGGCCGGAGTAGCCTTCCGGCACGGCGTCGACAGACTTCTTGTCGACGATCAGGCCGACCACGCGGGCTTCGGCGGTCAGAGTTTCGTAGCCGAGGAATTCGGTGTCACCGTGTTGCTTGCGAATCAGATCCAGCGGTCCGGCGGCCATCACGCTGATTGTACGGCCGCCGCGGCTGATGCCTTCGTGTTCCGTCATGCGTTCATTGAAGCGGGCACGATCGATCTTCAGACCGCGATCGTGGGCAATCGCTTCCGTAAGTTCGATCAGGAATCCATCTTCCGTGTGCAGCGTGAAAGCATCGTCCCCGCTGATGATTCCCTTTGCCGACCTGGCAGAGGAGGCCAGTGAATCAAAGCGGCTCAGGCCGCGGTCGATTGTTCCCAGAAACTGCGATTCTTCCTCACGGACCGTGTTCTGAACGCTGTCAACGGTGCTGGCCAGTTCCGGGTACGCGTCGCCCATGACGTCAACAACCGCGGGAACGATCTGAAACAGGAACGGATCGCGTTTGCCCAGCAGATAGCCTTCCAGCAACGCGCGGCGCAGCAACTGGCGGACGACATAATTCTGCTTCTCCTTGTCCGGAATGACTCCTTCGTGAACGCAGAATGTCACCGCGCGAATGTGATCGGCAATGCGGCGAATGGCACGTCCCTGTGGAGAACTGAACTCGTACCGAATGCCGACAACATCCGCTGATGCACGGCACAGCGGCTTCAGTACGTCGTTTTCGAAGTTGCTGAGGACTCCCTGAAGCACTGCGGCCGTGCGTTCGAGTCCCATTCCGGTATCGATGTTTTTCGAGGGCAAGGGACGCAGATTGTCCGGCGGATCTCCGACTCGATTGAACTGCGTAAACACCAGGTTCCAGATTTCGACGTCACCGTCGATGCCGGGTGGATGGTAGAAAATCTCGCTGCACGGTCCGCAGACTCCGTCAGGACCGGCACTCGGGGCACTCGCCGGCCAGAAGTTCTCGTCTTCCTCCAGGCAGGCAATGCGGTCGGCCGGCACGCCGACTTCGTCCTTCCAGATGTTCAAAGCCTCTTCATCAAAGCCGTGGGCTCCCTGATACACGCTGACTGTCAGCCGATCCTTATCCAGCCCCAGCCACCGTTTGTCGGTCAGGAATTCCCAGGCCCAGTGAATGGCTTCCTTCTTGAAGTAGTCGCCGAAGGAAAAATTCCCCAGCATTTCAAAAAACGTGTGATGATAGGCGGTCACACCCACATTGCTGATGTCGCCGGTTCGCAGGCACTTCTGGCACGTGGTGGCTTTGGTGAACTCCAGCTTGCCGATTCCCATGAACTCGTTCTTGAACTGATTCATGCCGGCCGGTGTAAACAGCACGGTCGGGTCGTCACGCGGCACCAGGACGTCACTGGGGCGTCGCAGGCAGCCCTTGCCTTCAAAGAACGAAAGGTATTTTTCGCGAAGTTCGTTAGTTTTCATGGCACCGGAGCCGGGTCGTCGGAGGTTCAAATGGTCATGGAATGCGGAACGATAGCAGACGCCCGTGGAGTGAGAAGCAGGAGAATCGAGCGATGCAGCGCCGTGAGGCTGGCGCGGTGTGCCCGCAAGCCGTCCCCGCCATTTCCCGCCGAACGGAGCGGGGGAGTCCGATCCCGGATTGCGTACGGCTTTTCCCTGCGAGGAGTCTCGCACGTCTGCGGATCGAACCGTCAGGCGTCCAGGATGCAGCGAGCGACGAGTTCCGTGTCGCTGAGGTCGTCCAGCAGTTCGTCAGGGTCATGTGCCGCAAGTTCCTGACGTGAGTACCTGCCGGTTGCAACCGCGATGATTCGCGCACCGACGGCACGAGCACAGCGGATGTCGGCCGGCGTGTCACCGATCACGCAGGCTTCTGATCCGTCCACCGTTCGACCGGCGGCTTTCGCCAGCGCCGCGACGGCCATGCGTGCGACATCGTCGCGGTCTGCGTGCTGATCGCCGTATCCTCCCGGACTGTGGCCGTTCCGCCGGAAGAAGCGATCGAGATCGAAGTGACGGAGCTTCACGGCGGCGCCCTGCGCGTAGTTGCCTGTCAGCAGACTCAGGGTGACATGTTCGAATTCGGCCAGTCGTTCCAGCAGAGACACGACTCCCGGCAGCAGCAACCCCGATTGCTCACGCAGGCATTCCGGAAGCCGGTTCAGATAAGCAGATCGAAACCGCTCTCGCTCCGTTTCGGTATCTTCGATTCCGTAGCGAGCAAAGATCTCGCTGACGATGCCTCGGTCCGTGCGTCCCGCTGTCAGAATTCCCTCAAATGGAAAATCGACGCAGAATTCCTCAACGAGCGCTCGTTCCATCGCCCGTTGCCCGGCTCCGCCCGTATTGAGCAGCGTTCCGTCGATATCAAACAGGATGTACTTTGGGTTCATTGTCGTGTTCGTCATGCCGTCAAAAAACGTGAGAATGTCGTGGATAAAAAAGTCGCGGCGAATCGAATTCTGACAGCCTCCGGCCTTTCCGCAGCCGTGAACCGCCGATATTCTTCGTGCCCCACAACTAATTCGCACCCGATGCGATGCCGATCGCCGCAGTGAACATGACGATCGGCGGACACCAGGATCAAGGTTCGGAACATGGCAAAGACACAAAGAAAACTGCATAAGGCTAATCACGGCAGGCGACCGGCAAGTGCCAAGGCACGACGGCTAAAGCGAAAACACGTGAAGCTTTCACGATAGAGTCTGTACGGACTGCCGATCGATTTCGGCACGTCCGGAGCACCTGTCGGGAACATCTGTTCAGTGGCCCGCACCTCAGACGAGCGTGCGGGCTTTTTCGTTCGGAGGCCCGCGAGACGCCGGGTCGACGCTCCATACGTGAACGTTATACTCCGCCAGCAATGAATGACTCACCAAACCCGGTTTCCCTGACTCAAACGCAGGTCCCGCAGACCGCCGTTCCGGCTTCGCGGTCCAGAGGAAGTGACATGATTGGCAAGGTCGGCCAGCTCTCCATCCACCAAAAGCTTGTGCAAATCTCGGGAAATCTGTGGTGGAGTTGGCATCCGGAAGTCGTTGAGCTATTTCGCCTGATTGATTCCGAGCTGTTTACGAGCTGCGATCACAACCCCGTCAAATTGCTGCAGGAATACACGCCGGAAAAGCTGGAAGAACGTGCTCGCGAGACCGTGCTGCACTCGCGAATCCACTGGGCGTACCGCATGTTTCTGGAATACACGCGGTCCGAATCGACGTGGGGCTCCACGCATACCGGCATCCTGGCCCAATCGGCAGTCGCGTATTTCAGCGCGGAGTTCGGCATTCATGAATCGCTGCCGATCTATTCCGGTGGCCTGGGAGTCCTGTCGGGCGATCACCTGAAAAGCGCGTCCGATCTGGGGATTCCCCTGATCGGTGTGGGGCTGTTCTACAACGAGGGCTACTTCGCTCAGACGATTGACGCCGCCGGCTGGCAGCACGAGGAGTATCCGCGGCTGCCGATCGAGTCACTTCCGCTGACTCCGATGGAAAACGAAAAGGGCCCAATCATCGTGTCGGTCGACACGCGGCAGGGGCCGATCTTTGCCCGCGTGCTGCGAGTTGCCGTGGGCCGCGTTGATCTGTTCCTTCTGGACACGGATATCAGGGAAAACACTGCCGAAAACCGCAAGCTGACCGGCCGCCTGTACGGCGGAGACCAGAGAACCCGCATCCGCCAGGAACTCCTGCTGGGCGTCGGCGGTGTGCGAGCCCTGAACGCGATGGGAATCGTTCCCAACGTCATTCACATGAACGAAGGCCACTCCGCATTCGCTCCGCTGGAAATCATCCGGACGCGGATGCACGAAGACTCGCTGCCGTTCAGCAAGGCTCTTCAGGAAACCGCCAGCCGGGCTGTGTTTACAACCCACACGCCGGTGGCCGCCGGGCACGACCGGTTCGATCAGGGACTGATCGAAGAACACGTCGGCCCGCTCGGCGACGCACTTGGCCTGGACGTCGGCGGACTCATGGCGCTGGGGCGCGTCGATCCGCAGAACGGCGACGAGTCGTTTTGCATGACCGTTCTGGCCCTGAAGATGTGCCGCATCGCTAATGGCGTTTCCAGCCTGCACGGCGTCGTCAGTCGTGAAATGTGGGCCGGACTCTGGCCGTGGCGCAGCGCCGAGGAAATCCCGATCGGGCACATCACCAACGGAGTCCACGTTCCCACCTGGCTGGCCGCCCAAATGCGGGCGCTGTACGACCGAGTGCTCCCCGCCGACTGGTATCGGCGAACGGGCGAACCAGAAGTCTGGAGCGGTTTCGAAACAGTTACGCCGGGCGAACTGTGGGAAACGCACCAGGCGCTCAAGAACCGGCTCATCGTCTACGCTCGCGAAAAGGCGGTTGAGCAGGCCAAACGGCGTGGCGAACCCGCACGCGTGATCGCTGATCTGGAAAACGTCTTTGATCCGCAGGCGCTGACAATCGGATTCGCCCGGCGTTTCGCTCCCTATAAGCGAGCCGACCTGATTCTCAAAGACCTGGAATTTCTGGGGAAGCTGATTCAGGACACGGATCGACCCGTGCAGTTTCTGTTCGCCGGCAAGGCTCACCCAGCCGACGAACGCGGCAAGGAACTGCTTCAGCGGATCTTCAAGCTGACTCACGAAGCTCCGTTCCGCGGCCGAGTGCTTGTGCTTGAAAATTACAGCATCGCCATGGGACGGCACTTGGTTCAGGGCGTGGATGTCTGGCTCAATAACCCGCGACGACCACTGGAAGCGTCCGGCACAAGCGGCCAGAAAGTCGTCTTGAACGGCGGCCTGAACTGTTCCGTGCTGGACGGCTGGTGGGCGGAAGCCTTTGACGGCAAGAACGGGTTCGCCATCGGCAATGGAAGAACTCACACAAATCAGGATGTTCAGGATGAAAGAGACGGAAAACAGCTTTACGAAGTTCTGACAAAACAGGTAATCCCTCTCTATTATCAGCGCGACGCCGACGATCTTCCGCAGAAATGGATCGCCATGATGAAGCGTGCCGTGCGGACGCTGGGCTGGCGATTCAACGCCGACCGCATGGTGATGGACTACGCCGCCCAAACCTACGTCCCGGCTGCGGGCGGGCTGAGCTGTTCCATCGTGACCATGCCGTAACCGAATTTCCGACGGAAAAACCGGTTATTCGTGCTGTTCCGGCAATCAGAACTCAAGAAAGTGCCGATTGACAGATCGGACTCGCGGGCCTAACGTGACAGTGCGATTTCGTCGATTCTTGCGAGTGGCATTCAGCGAAAACCGGGGAGCTTAGAGCCATGAAAACGAGAAACATCGCGAGCTGGGCCGTTGCAGTCATCACGCTAAGTGCCTTCGCATCAGCGTCCAGAGCCGTTGACGGCTGGGCTGATGGAATGATCAAGACGCCCAAAGTCGATTTCGGCGTCATCGCGACCGGCTCAGAAGCGAAAAAGCTGGTTGAAGTCCAGAACATTTACAACCAGACGGTGCATATCTCCAGTGTTCGGACAACCTGCGGGTGTTCGGCGGCGACAGTGGGTCAGACTACTGTTCAGCCTGGTGAAACTGCATTCGTCGAAGTGGCGATGAATACTCGCAAATTCAAGCAGCGGAAGGACTCGAATCTGATCATTCAGTTCGACGCGCCGCAGTTCAGCGAAGTGCGAGTTCCCATTACGGCATACATTCGCACGGACGTTGTGTTCGACCCCGGAATGGTCCGGTTTGGCAACGTCGACTACGGCAAATCCGGACAGGCCGTCGTAAAGATCGCCTACGCAGGACGCCCCGACTGGGAAATCGTGGATGTCAGGATCAGCAACCATGACTTGACGGTCGACCGCAAGCAGACGAATCGCTCGGCCGGACGCGTCGATTACGACCTGACTGTCACACTCAGCGAAAACGCCAGAGCCGGGCAACTGCGAGATCTGGTGACACTGGTCACCAACGACCAGTCTAACCCCTACGTGCCATTGATGGTGGAAGGAACCGTGGTTCCCGACATTACGGTCACGCCGTCAACCGTCAATGTTCGGGCACTCGCCCCCGGACAGACTCAGACCGTACAGGTGGTTATCAAGGGCAAACAGCCATTCATCATTGAAGACGTCGACTGCGAAGGTATGGCCGACTGCTTCAAAGCGGAAATCTCTGACGACGCGCGTCCGGTTCACGTTGTTCCGATCGAATTCAACGCTCCGAACAAGCCCGGCAAATTCAGCGAAGAAATGGTCGTCAAGATCGCAGGTCGCTCGGAACCACTGAAGTTCCGAGTCACCGGCTTGATCAATTGACCAACGGCAGTGCGTCGAACGGAAACCGGATTCAGTCACGTGAACGCGCGCGACCCGGTTTCAGTCCCTTCCACCAGTGCCGGAACGCGCTGGGCTACCATTCTCTGCCAGCCTCAATCTGTCCGTCTTTTTCGGCGGCTAGCCCCACTTCAGGGGATTTGTGGTCGACCATGCCCGAGCATGCTCCACTCGGGCGCATCAACCGCTTCAGGCCCAGCCGGCCGTTCGGATCCGGCCAGAGACAACGTCCCGAGAATTCGATCTCTTCGCTGGAGGAAAATGCACAACCGGCCGGGCAGCCGAAAGACTGGGGCGTCGACAGAAATGCGCACGGATTCACTTGATCCCACTTGGCGGCAGAAACTCAAATGCTCGAAGCACGTGTCGGCAGACCACCGCCCGGCTCATTGGGGCTTGACGTCACCGGAAGTCCTCATACTGGGGGGCATCGCCTGAAGCCCGGACAGCTCCCCGATAACAAGGCCGCAGCAATGTGGCTCACCGACGGCAACGGCACGTGGGATCTGGTGCAGACCCGTAACGCCAACACGGTCAACGAAATCACCGACATCGACAACACCACGGGAACCGCCTGGGCCACGCCGGCCTATGACTTCGCCGGCAACATGATTGGCATCCGCATCCATCAGCGTGCCTTCGTCCACGGTGGCATGGAACCCGATGACCCAGGCTCAGTGGAACGCGTTCACCGAAGCCGAATGGAATGTGTTCGAACTGGATTCTGCGGCTCACGCCCAGGGCATTCTGTCGGCTCGCTACGATGCCTGGAACCGCCTGGTGTCGATCCGCAACGGCAACGACCTGGTGGTGGAAAACGTCACGACGCCCGCGGCTACCGCATTCGCAAAGACAGCTATGTCAGCGGTGCGCTGGACGAGGAACGGCACTACTACTACACGCCCGGCTGGCAGGTGGTGGAAGAACGCGTCGGCAGCGCCACCACGGCCGACCGGCAGTACGTGTGGGGCCTGCGGTACATCGACGATCTGATCGAACGTCAGCGGGACTCAAACGGCAACGGTACTCTGGACGAGACACGCTACGCTCTGCAGGACGCCAACTGGAATAAGCAAGCGAGCACGCCGACCAATGAGGGAGGAGGAAGTGCGAGTGCGGTAGAATCCGGTTCACACGAATTCCCCTCCGGAGCGGCGCGATCAGCGAACGCTTCGCCTACGTACCCGGCGACCGAGTTCCTGAACGGCTCAGGAACCGTGCAGAGTTCCTCCGCCAGCGACTTCGAAACCCTCTACGCCAGCTACCGCTGGGACGGGAACGTCACCGACCTGCCGCCGGTTTGCACGTCGAAACCGGTTCCTGCTGCCTGGAGTCGGGACGTGGAACAAGAGAGATCCACTCGTCTACGAAGATGGGCTGTCGCTTTATCAATATGCATCAAACAGAAGCGTAATTCGCGTAGATCCCGCCGGGCAGACGTGGTTTCTGCCGAATCAGATCGGAGGTGTTTTGACACATCGAATGATGAGCAGCATACGGGCTCAGCATCATTGGCTTCCGCTTCGCAATGAGTTGACGAAGCTGCTTGAAACAAAGTGTGGAAACGTCTTTCAGGATCTCTACTTGTCTGTAGGCTACTTCATCAACCAGTTTACAACGTCCGTTGGTGGAGTCTGGGGCCGTGGCCAGCCACATCATCGAATCGAATACCCTCCGGGAAAGACGCCGTATTGGCACCGGGTCCGGGAAATCTATAGAAACGCTCCTGATTGCTGTTCTCTGATGACCGCAATGGAGGCATTGATGCGAGAAGTGTGGCAAGACCATTGGTATGGTCTTGGAAATGTTGGGCCCGTCGAGTCGCCGCCGTTCCATCCGTACAAGAAGCCTGATGTCGACACGTCAGACCTCTTTAGAAGGTATCGACACGATATCTGCAGGCTGGAACCATGTGAAGGTGTATGAAAGAAGAGTAGATCCTAGTGATACTCCCGTAATTCCATTTGTTATAACCAAGCGGCCAATTGTTGATGTCCATCCGGTTGAGAGAACTGCGCCCTCGGAGAATCCCTCTGCCAAACATTGACCGCAATACCGGCAAAAGAGCTGCCTGCGTCATCGGCGGCGGTGCCGTAGCGTATGGATGTTACCGGCTGATTCGAATGATCCCTTCCGTGGTGAAATTTGCCGCCACTATGGCCAACAATCGTTCCAAATGCTATCGCACCATAATATTGTCGAAGACGGGAGGTGGCCGTGGAGGACATGAGTGAAAGTCAAGCGGTGTGTTAGATCAGGTATTAGACACGTTGCATTCCGAGAGACAGTTTTCGCTGGGGGATGACATAGATTCCGTGTTTGATGAACGGGAGAAGACGCTCTGGCTCTTAATGAACCTTGAAGGCGTTATGCAACACAGAAGTTGTTTCCAGATTGGTTTTGTCATCCGTGTTCATTGTACGTTGACGACACGCTTGAGGCATTCACACGTATTGGGGCAAATGAGTGCCGTGACATCTACGAAGAAGCGTTGAGGTTTTTCGCAGGCAAGATGGCATACCAGTATGCGACTATCGAAGAAACGGGAAGCTCACGTTCTGCGCGTTATGAAGAACTTACCGAAGCTGAATCTTCGTTGCTAAGATCGTTGTATGAACAGTTTGATAAGGCGATTGTGAGCGACCGGCTAATGGATAAGCTCCTATATTACTGGAGCGATTCGCCTTCTGGGTCGCATTCGTCGTAGTCAGATTTGCCGATTGTCGTCGACGTGAAGCATTGGCCCTGAAGTCGGCGACAGCAAACGTTTCATTTCACTTCCGTGTGTTGAACGCGTGACGGCATTTCAAGCGGCAGCTCAAGCTGGAGGGTCGCTCGATCGACAGCATCTGCGTCATCGGGCATCCGAGTTCAGCAACGGAGCGGACACTGAGCTGGATCACCAGATGCGGTGCTGGGCCGCGATGGGAATCGAGGTTCACGTCTGTCCGACGGCACCACTGGATGCCCATCTGCTGGAGATGAAACTTGAAGATCGCGGCGTTGTGTATCACGCCCCGCGGGACTGGCCTTCCGTCGAGGGTCTGCACTGCATCGCGTACTGCAACGACGTGTTTCTGTCGGAGATTGCCGCTATCAGTCGCCATGCTCGGTCAACGACATTCGTGAACTGCATGTCGTGGAACTTCGCCAAAGAACTGGAGGCTCAGGAACAGGGGCTGATCCGGGGAATGGACTTGTTTCGACCGTCGGGGCGCCGGACCCCCGAAATGCTCGCCGGGAATCGTGTGGATGCTCCGAAGCAAGCTTCTGCAGCGAGCTGGCGTTTGGGCAGTGCCGGAGAATGATGATGCTCGGAGAGGCAGGACGTCAGCCGGAGTCGGCAGGGTCTGGCTGCCGGAAATTCGGCATCGACAGGCCTGACCGGCCGACACATAAGGTTTGCATGATGCTGTGTCGCCCCTTCAGGGCTGCGGGCATGATCCGCTGCCTTACCCGTTGCTCGCACCAGCTAACGGTATGTCGGCCCGCCGGGCCTGGAACGCATTTGGACCAGCGCCCATTTCCCGGATGAGCTCGTTCTTCCGTCGCGGAAACGTTCCGTGTCATCATACTGACGATTGTTTGTTGCGGTCCCGCGGCAGCTCCTTTCTCGGGCTGCGTTGAGTAGGCGTCGACGCGGGATTTGGAAATTTGCAGGATCTGGTTGGTGGCAAAAACCCGGCGATTTTCGCCGCTTCGGGGTTAGCAGACGGCCGGGCTTGTTTGTCATACCGCGCGGGCAATGCTCGGGCATACCGATTGCGATCCGAACACCGCTGGAAGGCATGCAGACAGGATTGGACGCCCGTCTTTTGTTGCCAAACGACTCGTTTTCCGAGCCGAGCACAACAACAGCAATCCTGTCAGGGACACCAGGTGAACATCATGATCCGAACGCAAATCCCCCAATGCCTTGGCGTAACCTTGCTGATGCTGCTGCCTGCTCCGGCGATGGCTCAGACGCTCCAGATTTTCGAAGCTCATGGTATTCCGCTGGATGAAGCTCAAAGCGGTGTGGATTTCCCCGCCGATGCTGGGTTGCCGATCGGGTCCGAGCTGCCGGAGACGGATCTGCCGCCGGACGCCGAAGCCTACGACTATGGCGAAGAACTGCTGCGGGGGCCGGTGCATGAGGCGTTTGCAGAACAGTACAACCAGGAGCCGGTCGAGGGGCTGATTGTTGATCGCGAGCCGCCGCCGAATGTTCCGGAAGTGCCTCCGGAGCTCAAACCCGAAGGCAGCAACATCGAGTGGATTTCGGGTTACTGGTTCTGGGACGATGATCGCGACGATTTCATCTGGGTCAGCGGAGTGTGGCGACACATTCCTCCCGGCCAGCGCTGGGTGCCCGGATACTGGGCGGAACTGGACGGAAAATATCAATGGGTTGGAGGAACCTGGGTTTCCACCAGCACGCCGGAAATCGAATACATCGCGCAGGCACCGCCGGAGTCGCTGGACCTCGGACCGGTGGGCACCGCTCCGTCGGAAGAGCACTTCTGGATTCCTGGCTGCTGGAACTGGAATCAGGCCAGCTATGTGTGGCGGCCTGGATATTGGTCGGCCGGATATTCGAACTGGATCTGGGTTCCTCAGCGTTCACTGTGGACACCTCGTGGTTATTTAATCTGCAACGGCTATTGGGATTATCCCATCGTGTCGCGAGGCACGCTGTTTGCGCCGTTTCGGTTTCGGCGACCGGCGTTTGTCAATGTCGGCTTCCGGTATGTTCCACGGATATCACTGCTTGCAGGCGGACTACAGGCACATTTCTGGGTGAGTCCACGGCGGCGGCATTATCTGTTCGGCGACTACTATGCCGCGAACTATCGTCGGGCGGGCATTCTTCCGTGGCATACCGTGCATCAGCGAACGGTCATTCGTGTCGGTAGCCGAGGTCTGCGTGGTTATGACCCGCTGTTCGCTCATGCCAGCCGCACGTATGGTCAGCGAGGCATCAATTTGTCGCAGCAGATCGTCAATCAGTACAACATCTATTCCAGTCGCAGCGACCGCCGACCGCCTCAGACTCTGCACGAACAGCGTCGCCGCAATGCCGCTCAGGTGGTCGCGCGATCGCCGGGATCTCGCGGTTCGCGATCGGACGAATTCTGGAATCAGGGTGACCGGCTGGCCGAATCGATTCGCGATCGAGCTCGTCAGACACCGACTGCGTTCACTCGCGTTTCCACAGATCAGCTCAGTCGCCTGCGCGAACGTGCGCTGGAAACTCCTGCTTTGGCCAGGCAGCGTTCTGAAATTGAAACCGGCGGTCGCGAACGATTTTCCTCGTCGCGTTCTGCGGCAGAGTTGCGTAGATCAGTGGAGTCGCGGGCAGCGGAGTCGCGTGTGTCAGCGGCGCAGGCGAATTCTGCGGATGGCGGATCGAACAGGCGACGTGGAACGGCTCGCACTGGCGACCCTGCGTCGACGACTGAGAGTTCTCGCTCACATGGATCCCTGCGGTCTGGAGAAGACCTGACAGCGAGGACATCGCCACGTTCCGAAGCAGTGCGGGACGCCGTGACTGGTCGGCGCGAGGGGAATGTGCGGTGGCGTTTGCCGGCGGCCGCAGCTTCCGGCGACGCGACACCGTCGCGAAGTGCGCGATCCGTTCGTGAATTGCGCGGGGACGCCACAGCCGGTGCTGCGCCGTCGGCGATCCGATCCAGCGAACGCTCGGCGTCAGGGCAAACCAATTCTTCCAGCGGCGAACGATCGGACCTGCGTTCGCGCATGGAACGTGCGACGTCAGACGCCGGTGCGGCAGCGTCGGCACTCCGTCGATCCGTTCAGGCCCGGGGTCCGGACGCGAGCAGAACGGGACCGAATTCCGGACCGGCCGCAGGTGCGGAGCAGAGAACCGTCCGTTCGGCTCCACAGTCCTCCGCAGAAGCACCACGCGTCACGCCGAGCACCCCGGCGACACGCAGTCCGGTGGACAGGCACGGCATCGCGTCTTCTGAATCAGCACAGCGCGGTGCCGATACCAACTCTCCGCTGTCTCGGCGGCGTGCATCGGCTGCCGATGGAGCGTCGTTGCAGAGGAATCGCACGTCGTCAGGTCGGCCAGCGGCCACCATGCAGGCAGGGCAGGCACCAGTTGCAACACGCAGCAAATCACCGGCAGTCGGTCGTCCGAACGCAGCAAGTGCGGTGCCTGGTCGAACACCGCGAGCAACGGCACCGGTTGCCGGTCCGTCAATCCCTCGCAGCCAACCACCGGCCTCCGGGCCAGCCATCCGCACTCGTGCGGGCGGGGTCGGCCCCGGCAACGTGCGTCGTTCCGGAAGCGGAAACGCCAATGTCGGCCGAAGTTCTGCCGTGGGCACTCCAGTGACGCGTGCTCCGGCAACGCGTGCTCCGGCAACGCGTGCTCCAGTGACGCGTGCTCCGGCAAATCGTCCACCGGCCGTTCGCAGCAACGCTGGTCGCGGTGGCTCGGGCCGAGGTGCATCTGGTCGAGGTGCAAGCGGGCAATCCGGACGCGGACGACGGTAGACCTGTCTCAGTCCCCGGAAATGATGGCTGATCGGTGCCGTTCGTGGTTGGCACGACGGACGAGCGAATTGGCTGTCCGAACAACCGAACACTGTGACTAATGCTTCACCGCAGACCCGTCGCGGCTTTTCCTTCGCTGCTTTCAGTAGCGCGGGCGGCAAGCTGGCCTGCTGCCAAGGTCAGCGTCAGCCTGCCGGGCTGCTCATTCAGGGCGCGGCCAGATCCTGCGCTGGAACACTGGCGGGACTGGTGCCACCGACGAGAACCTGACCGGCGAATCCGGCGGAAGGACGGAAGCAGACGACGAAGGTGTTGCTGCCGTCGTCGATGACCACTGGCAGCGACACGGAAGGAATTCCCGCCCCCGTCGCGGTGCTGGATGCCGTGGTGGTCAGCCGGATGGTGTGCGTGCCGGCAGGGAGTTCGGCCTGAATCACTTCGATTCGCTCCGGCAGCAGACTCCAGTACCGTGTGTCGGCTTTTTCCAGAGCTTCCCAGGCAACACCGCCAAGATTCAGCAGCAGATCGATTCCCGTGTTTCGTGAAACGGCCAGTTGGTCCTTCGCTGTATACACGGCAGCCTTCTTGATGACTCGCCGTGCGACAGCCCGCGCCAGTTGTCTGTCACGGTCGCTTTGGAAGGAATCCCAGGCGGCCTGGTTGAGATCGACCAGCACCTGACTGACGCGGTCACCGCGATCGCGGGCTGACTCAACGGACAGGACGGTTCGGAACGGGTGGTCGCTGAAATGTCGCCGCGGAACGGCAATCCTGACGGGAGCAATGGTCGGTGGCAGCGAGTGTTTTCCGGTGGCGCTCAGGATGCGGTCCGCGATCAGCAGTGCGGCGGAGGTCGGTTCGGCGCGTTCTTCGTCCCACGGCGTGACTCGACCCGCCAGCGTGATGACATGCAGGACTCCGTTGCCCTGCTGTGTGTGATTTCCGAAAGCGACGAGTTCGCTGACGGTCGATTCGGCGGTTTCGCCGGACAGATTCGTCGACGGCCGCGATGCCGACTGCCAATAGCTGATCTGGCGGATGGCACGATCAGTGACGTCCGCGTTCATCGGTTTTTCCGATTGCAGGGCTGCGAACAGGTACGTCGCCAGCGCGTTTGGAGCGAACCGTGCGGGAGCCGGTGGCGGTGCTGCGGGTGATTCAGGAACTGTTTCGGAAGGTGCGGCAACCGTCACGATCTGACCATCGCCGGTGACCGGAGCGTGCGATTTCGGAGCGAGGTCTGCAAGGTCGGCGTGGGCGAGTTCAATGGCCTGCAGTGAATACGCGAAGGCGTCCAGGCCGCCGTGAGTCAGATTGGTCAGCACCAACAGGCTGTCCATCATCCGGCGTTCGTAGTCACGACCTGACCACGCGATCGCCTTGTCGTCGCTGAGTACGGCGGCGGTCTGTTCTCCGACGTCCTTCTGCTGAAGAAAGTCCAACTGCCTGCGAGTCGCACGCAGCCGGGATTCCGCCTGTTCCGGAGAACCGCTCATCAGCAGTGCCATGGACTGGTCAAGCTGAATGATGTCGGCTTCGGCGCGACGCGCCTGCGCAGCTTCGTCCAGATGACGCATTGCCAGCGCCGGGTCGCCGGCGTCGAATCCGGAAATCGCCGCCAGATGCAGTTTTTGCGAAGAACTGCAGCCGGCGGAACTCAACAGCAGAAGTATCAGCAGCACTCGCACAGAAAAACCTCACTGTCTCTGCCGACGACAGCAACCGATGTCGAACATCAGTCGTTGAAGTGCCTGAGCTTACCCAGCAGCGACTTATGGTAGCCCTTCCGCAACAGTGCCGTTTCCTTCAGTGACTCACCCGAATGGATGTCGAGCAGCTCCAGCGTCAGTGTGTAGTCTCGCTGGTAGTCACCGTTGCTGTCCGTCGTGCCGGACGTGATTCTGGCGAACAACAGGTAATCAAACGGCTGATCGGCCCGCTGGAGTGCGGCCTGCAGGCGAAGCCGATGTTCCGGCAGGATGAGCATTTCGGGGCGGCATCGGCACTCCGCCATCGCAGCTTCAACGTAGCGCCGGCTGATCATGCGAAACGCGCCGCTCTGGCCGATCTGGGAATCGATGTGTTCGTAGATCTGTTCGCGAAAATCGCCGATCTCTTCGCTGCTCAGGTTTTCAACACCGACGAAACAGACCATCCGCACCGGCAGTCCGTCAGCGCGCGTGTATGAAACCGTGTCGATGGTATTGATTGACCGATGGGTCAGCCGGGCCACGGCTTCATCAATCAACGGCTTCCATGTTTCGGCGCCGGCTTCGTGGCTGCCGACCATGTCTCGGTCTGTGGTCGCCAGGACATGGGCTTTCTGCCGATTGCGGCAGCCGGTTGTCAGCAGCAGAGCAAGGCAGGGCAGAAGGACGAACAGCCCGAACGTCGGGCGGAGGAAGAGTCGACTCATGAGTTCGATCCATCGAACAGTTGAGAAGCGGACGTCAGCCTGAGGCGCATCGACAGAACGTCTGCGCAGAGAGGAGCCGGATTCTAAATCCCGGTCGAGTTTCCGGATAGACGGATGCCGGTCCGGCTGGAATGGCGCATGAAACAGGGATCGCCGAAAAAAATCGACGATCCCTGAAGGGCGAGAAGTGATTTCTGCTGCTTATTTCCGTGTCAAATTGATCAGACGACTTCCGTGGAGGACTCAGTGGAATGCAGGTTGATCTGTCCGAACGGCAGGGCGATTCGCAGTTCAAACTGGCGGTCGCCGCCAAGCGTTTCGGCAAGATCTGCCATTTCCTCGCTGCCGACAAAACGGTAGCAATTCACCAGCTCACTCCACGCGAAGCTGCGAACCGGTGACGGCATCAGTCGCGCGGCCGACTCCAGGTGCGGGATCGCGGATTCCAGGTCTCCCGCCTGCTTGGTGGCCACGCCAAGCATCAACTGACGCGGACCTTCAAGGGGACCAGCTTCGCCAGCCTTCTGCAGTTCGGCGACGGCCTTGTGAGGCATCTGAAGTTCAAGATATCCGTCAGCGGCGAGCAGACGGCGAATCGTTCGGGGAGTCACTTGAATTCTCATGATTATGTCATCCTTCTCGAAGTGAGACGGGGATCAACAACTCCGTTGTCGTTGTGATAATGACTCTTTCGCAAGTGTTGCGCCAAAACTCAAAAAGACAAGCACGATTCCTGCAACCCACTGCTATTTCTTCACTTATGACGGCTGACTGCCGGATTGCCAACGGTCGCCGAAGCTGCCAAAACTACAATTCCTGCATCTGACTACGACAGAATTACCAGTCCTGATCATCAGAATGCCGCACCGGGTTGCAACTTTAACCATTCTCTGCGGCAGACGAAGAATGTTGCGACGGAACTTACAACGGCCGGTGGTTTGGACTTGGCGATTCCGGGACGGACTGCGTAGGCACTGGCGGAGTCTGACGCGACGAGTCATCCGAAAGTCCGTACATGCTGAGTTTTCTGCTGGTGAGCTTTCTGGCTCCCTTCTTCATAGCGCTTGTCGCGGCGCCGGTCATTCGGTGGATTGCCCCCGCTCTGGGACTCGTTGATCAGCCGGGGCATCGCAAGGTCCACGTTAATCCAACGCCTATGGGTGGCGGAATCGCCGTGTTTCTGGGACTGGTGCTTCCCCTGGCCACGTACGCTGCGGTACCGTCGACGGTCGTTTCGCGTGTTCCGTCGCTGAGTCCCGTGGCAGCGGCGGTGGCCGATTCCGGATTGCAGCGTCAGGTTCTGGCCGTTGTCGTCGGCGCGGCGGTGCTGTTCGCAATGGGACTCGCCGACGACCGCTGGAACCTGCCGTGGTGGCTGCGACTGGGGACACAACTGGTGGTCGCCGCGAGTGTCACGTTGTCGGGAGTGCAGGCGACAGTATTCGTCAGCCAGCCGTGGGTGGGATTTGTTGTGACGGTGCTTTGGATTGTGGTCCTGACAAACGCCATGAACTTTCTGGACAACATGGATGGCTTGTCAGCGGGGATCGGCGTTATTGCGTCTGTGCTTTCGGCGGGAATTCTGCTGCTGCTTGTCAGACAGCCCCACTGGACGGTGGCGTTCGGTCTGCTGCTGCTGGCCGGTTCTCTTAGCGGCTTTCTGTGCTGGAACCGGCCTCCGGCGTCGATCTTCATGGGCGACTGCGGAAGCAACCTGATCGGTTTCCTGCTCGCCACGCTGACCGTTATGGGAACGTTCTACGACTACTCCGGCGCGCGGCATGTGATTCTGGCGCCGCTGTGTGTTCTGGCGGTGCCGCTGTACGATTTTCTGACCGTGATCCTGATTCGACTGAAGCAGGGCCGAAGTCCGTTTCACGGCGATAAGAGCCACTTTTCCCACCGATTGGTGGAACTTGGCCTGCGACCGGCTCACGCTGTGCTGACGATTCATCTGGCAACACTGATGACCGGTCTGGGAGGAATGCTGTTGTATAAGGTTTCGGACTGGACGGGCGCGTGGCTGGTGATCGCTCTGATCTGCTGCGTGCTTTGTGTGATTGCCATTCTGGAAACCGTGGGGCGCCAGCAAAAGCGATGAATCAGGTGTCTGTTTACTCCCTGCTGGCTCTGGTCACCGCCGGGTTCCTGTGGCCGTCGGAAGCAGCCATGGAAGGGCGGGGACTGCATCTTGCCGCGCTGTGGCTGATGCTTGCGGCACTGCACCCGCTTCTGGAGTCACGCTTCAATACGGCAGCGCGATTCTCGTGCCGCGGTCGGTGCCGGCTGCTGACGATCGGCATGTTGCTTCTGATCGCCGGTTTCTGGCTGTCGACGTGGCACGTGTTTCACGTTCGCGGAGATCGCCGCACGGCGCTGAACCTGGCTTTCGAATGGTCAGCAGTTCTGGCCGCATGGTGGCTGCTGAGGCACTTTACATCAACGACCATCGGCTGCGGCCGGCTTGCTTCCGTGCTGACCGGCATCGCCGTGGGACTGTCAGTTCTGGGCGTCTGGCAGCACCACTGGCTGTACCAACATCAGGCCGAGTGGTATCGGGGGATGACGGATGCCCTGAATCAGGCGACTGACGAACCTGGACTGGTCGGCCAGATGGAAGCTGCCAGCATCCGGGCCGAACTTCAGCAGAACGGAGTTCCTCTGTCGGGCACAAGCCGGGAACTCTTCGAACGCCGATTGTTGTCGAGTTCCGAGCCGTACGGCACGTTCGCTCTGGCGAATACGCTGGCGGGAGTCCTGGCCGCGTCGCTGGTGATTCTGGTCGGCAGTGTGACCACCCAGGTGCGACGACGAAGCCTGCTCCATCCCCGAACAGCCGTCCTGCAGGTGATCGCAGCCGTACTTATCGGCTACTGCCTGTTGCTGACAAAAAGCCGCACGGCCTGGGTCGGCTCGGTGGTGGGGACCCTGGCGGTGCTGCTGTCCGGCAACATCGGTCGAAGCCGGCGTCGCGCGTGGCTGGCGATTTCCGGAGTCGGAGCAGTGCTGGCGGCAGGTGCGGGAATCGGACTTGCGACAGGCGCAATCGACAGAGAAGTGGCGCTGGAAGCTCCAAGATCGCTGCAGTTTCGATTGTTCTACTGGACGGGCGCCGCGGGAGTGATTCGCGACAGTCCCGTTTTCGGAGCAGGGCCGGGCAACTTTCGACAGCGCTATCTGGCTCACAAACCCGTGGAATCCAGCGAAGAAATTCTGGATCCGCACAACATCCTTCTGGACACCTGGTCAACCGCCGGAATCGCCGGACTGGCGGGACTGCTGTTGATGATGTGGATGGGTTTGGCGCCGCTCTGGCGTGATAGCCCCGAACCGGACGATTCGCCGCGTCAGTCTCGGCGGGAACAGGGCGGCGGTCTGGTGACGGCAGCAATCGTTTCCGGCTGGGGACTCCACTGGCTCGTGCAGCTGATCGACGGGATGTCGTGGGACGACACTCAGACTGTCGTGCTCGCGATACCGGTCTGCGCATTGGGAATGGCGGTCCTGGCGGGGCGACGGTTCCCGTGTCCGCCGTCGGTGGCGGCAGCGGCGCTGCTGGCGGTGTTCGTTCATTTGCTGGGAGCCGGGGGGCTGCAGATTTCCGTCGTCGGACTGCTGCTGGCCATTCTGCTTAGCCTTGCGGTTCCCCCGGCGGTTGTCACGAATCCGGCTGTGGGGACCTCGAAGGCGAGTGTCCTTTTGCCCGCCGGCAGGAGTCTGGGCTTCGGCGGATTGGCGCTCGCGGTGATTGTCGCCGGCATTGTCCCCGTGCGAACCGCAACATCTCTGATGCTGCGAGGCGATGCGGCAATGGGAAATCGCGATTCGGGAACCGCCGAAGCGGCGTGGCGCCGTGCTGCGGACGCGGATCCGCTTGCCGTCGATCCGCGCCAACGCCTCGCGGAGGCTGCGACGTATAGACTTATGGCGGAAAGTGCCAATCGCCTGCCTGATCCTGCGCACGGGAGTCCGGAAGATCTCACGGAGAATGATGCGGCGTCAACAGAACATGAGCCGCGTGCATCCTCGCTGGCAGCCTGCGATGCCCTGATCGACTGTGACGTCTGGCGTGTCGCGGGGTATCATTACCGGGCGCAGCAGCATCAGATTCTGGCACTAAATTCCGATAACCCGACGCATTTGCGGCATGCGATCGACGACCAGAGGCGTGTGCTTGATGCGTATCCGTCAAATGGAACATACTGGATGGAACTGGCGAACATGTTTCAGGCCGACGACCAGTCTGAAGAAGCCTCGAAAGCTGCCGCCAGGGCACTGGCGATTGACGACATCAATCGGACCTGGGGACACGTTGATCGGTATCTCGCCAGCCATGAACGCGAGTACCTGGAACTCCTTGTCAACGGGGATTCACACCCCGGTACGACGCGCCCCGACAGGTAACAACAGGATCGAATCGAAGAAAGTTCTGCAATGAAGAATCTCACCACCATCGCAGCATTCATCGGGCTTGCCGGAATCCTGGTGGCCGGTCTGTATCTGTCAGGCAGCGATCTGAAGTCGTCAGATGCCGGAACCACACCGGACATTCTTGACCAGCAGAAGAGGGTGGCCACTCCTCCCAAACAACCGTCCGAAGGCCCGGAAATATCCCCGACCGGCCCGTGGCCGAAGGCTGTGGCCGAAGAGATTGAGTACAACTTCGGACGTGCTCACGTCAACCAGGAAATGGAACACACGTTTACCATTCGAAACGACGGACCTGCCGAACTTGTGCTGGTCACAGGAACGCCAACCTGTCAGTGCACCAAATTCACTCTGGATAAGACAAACGTGCCGCCGGGCGAAGTGGCGACGCTGCTGATCGAATGGAAGGGCAAGGCTGTTGACACTTCGTTCGCACACGGAGGGCCCGTGTTCACAAATGATCCTGACAACGTCACGATTCGCTTTCGAGTGGAAGGCGTCGTCGACCAGGAAATCGAGATGCGTCCCGAGGGCGACTGGAATCTGGGTGAAGTCTCGAGCGACAGCGCCGTGACGATGCACGGTTTTCTTTACAGCAACGTGTTCGACAGCTTGACTCTGAAATCCATGAAGTCGGAGTCCGGGAAGGTCACGCTGGATGCCACTCCGCTGTCGTCCGCCGACGTGATTGAGATGGACGCCCGATCCGGCATGGAAATCATCGCCACTGTTCCGCCTGACATTGCACCTGGGCCGTTCATCGACACAGTCACCGTTGAAATCGAAGAACTGACAAAGCCCGTTACGATTTCACTTCGGGCGCACAAACCCGGTGACATCAGGATCCTGCCGACCTATGGAGTAATGTGGAATGCGGAAACCCACGGACTGACACTGGGACGATTTCACACCTCGGACGGGCGGTCAGCAAAGCTGATGCTGCTGGTTGACGAATCAAAAATGGATCAGCCGCTGGAACTGACGGAAGTGACTGCGGATCCGTCGTTCATTGAAGTCACGCTGACTCCGGAAGGCAGCACCGGCGGCAAAATGAAACGGTATTCTCTGTCAGTCGTCGTTCCCCCGGGCATTCCCCGAACCGACCGCGAAGAAAACAACCCCGGCAGGATCGTCTGCAAGACAAACCATCCCAGCGGAGAACAACTGCTGCTGAACCTGAAACTAAAGGCGTTCTGAATCAGCCGGTGCTGGCCGGTCGTTCCGTGCCGTGAGCCGGCTTCACTTCCCGTCATCGATCAGGATGACCGTCACCTGGGATTCTCGATCTCACGGCAAACCGTTATGGTGCCAACCCGGCGGAGGTGTTCCGCTGGTCCATGTCCGCATCTGTCCCGTCAGCCAGGATATCTGTCGTGCGCGGTCCCGCTTTGGCCCTTCTGGGCATCGTTTGCCTGATCGCTCTGCTTTTTGTGGCACTCCGTCTTCGAGACACCAGTGTGAAGTCCACGGCTGTGGATTCCGTACCGGAGGGTGCAGCGTCAGACGTTCCGGATGCGTCTCCGGCAACCGCCGAAGCAGCGGCCCCCGTTCACAGTGACGTTGTGCCGGTCTGGAACGAATGGCCCGCGCCTCAACTGGGGCTGCTTGTCACCGGAGAACAACACGGCTACTTCGAACCGTGCGGCTGCACGTCCAACCAGATGGGCGGAATGTCCCGGCGCGCGAATCTTGCGAAGAAGCTTACGGATGCCGGCTGGACGCTGCGAGGCGTTGATCTGGGTGGATTGGCACGCAGATCCGTACGACAGGCTCAGATCAAGTTCGAAACGTCACTGCTTGCGCTGCGGGAACTGAACTACGCAGCAGTTGGACTCGGTCCGGAGGATCTCCGGCTGAGTCCCGACTTCCTGTTGTCGCAGCAGCACCTTCCGGATGACGAGCATCCGCTGTTTCTCGTCAGTGCCAATCTGGTCTTCTTTGATACCCCGGAACTCGGCACGCCGACCCCTACCGCCATTGTGACTGAACAGGGAGTGACGGTTGGAATTACGTCCGTGCTCAGCGAAAGCCTGAAGGAAACCGTTCTTCCGGAAGGAGCCAATCTGAACATCACGTGGTCGGAACCGGGGCCGGCGATTGAAAAGGCCATGGCGACTTTCGACGAAGCCGGTGCCGGTTTCCGCGTGTTGTTGTCACACGGGACGCTTGAGGAATCGAGGGCACTTGCGGAACAGTTTCCGGGGTTCGATGTCATCCTCGCCGCGGAAGGCCCCAGTGATCCGGATCCCACTGCGCTGCCGGACAAGGTCGGTAAGACTCTGGTGCTGGAGCTGGGCCGCAAGGGAAAATACGCCGGCGTCATTGGAATCTACCCGGACGACAACGAAACACCGGTCCGGTTTCAGTTGATCCCGCTCGAACGCAGCGCGTTCGACGATACTCCGGAAATGGTACAACTGATGCAGGAGTATCAGGAACGGCTGCGGGACGAGCAGATCGTTCTGTCGGAGAACCCCAAGCTGCATCCGTCGGGCGCGTTCTTTCTCGGGTCGGAGACGTGCGGAGAATGCCACTCGAAGGCTTATGAAGTCTGGGCCGCATCAGGTCATGCTCACGCGCTGGAAAGCCTCGACCCTCAGAACCAGCGGACAGGCTACGAACGCCTGAACGGAGTGGCGCGAATGTTCGACCCGGAATGCCTGGCATGCCACGTGACAGGATGGAATCCCGAAGAATACTTCCGCTATGAATCCGGGTTCCTCAATGAACCGTTTGCTACAACCGATGAACAGAAGCTGCTGGAAAAAAGCATGGCCGGCAGCGGCTGCGAAAACTGCCATGGTCCCGGAAGCCGACACGTCGAACTTGTCGACGCCGACGACCTGGACGCGGCTCGCCAGGAAGTTCGCGTGACATTACAGCAGGCGAAAGACAACGTGTGCTACAAATGCCACGACGTCGACAACAGTCCGCATTTTGAATTCGATGATTACTGGCCGAAAGTTGAACACAAGGGCATGGACTGAGTGCATCCGCTTCGTCAACTGGCCCAGCTGGTCGGCCTGCATGTGCCGGCTGAGTATCTGACTTTGCTTCAGAACTATCCCGCTGAACTGCTGGCGGCGATGCGGGCCGCCGACGGGTCCGACCTGGAAGGCACCGTCAGCGCCGTGGAACTGATTGCGGAACCCGAACAGGTTCTGGAAATCAACCGCGAAGCGCGATCCGGCCCGGTCCTGAAACCGTCGGGTGAAGAATTCTTCTGGCCGCAGCAGTTGATCGTGATTGGCGAAAGCGGCACCGGCGACTACTACTGTATCGATGCCACGGGCGAGCACGATGGCGTGCTGCTGTTTGAACATCAGCCGGTGGAATTTGCTCAGGTCTCGGAATCGCTGGACGATTTCGTCGACCTGCTGATTGAAAACTTCGCGCCATCCACCAATGATCCCGCCGCCGAGCGGTGAAACCACTGCTTTGCCGATGGCTGCCCCGGCTCCCTGAAAACCTGACGCTTCGCAATCCATGCAGACTCCGCAGAATATTCGCGTCCACAAACAGGATCGCATCCTGGAACTCGTCTGGAATGACGGGAAAACGTCACGGCTGCCGTTTCGCAGCGTCCGACAGAACTGTCGCTGCGCTGTCTGCGTCGATGAATTCACCGGACGACAGGTGCTGGATCCGAACAGCGTTCCGGATGACATCGAAATCCTTGAGGCATCGCTGACCGGCAACTACGCCATGAAATTTCGCTGGTCCGATACCCACGATTCCGGCTTGTTTACCTGGGACCATCTGCGATCAATTGCCGATCGGCTGGCGGCGGGATAGCAGCCTGCGTCGTTCCGCCGTGCTTTTGCAAACTCCGCGTGGATCTTCTAACTTACCCTGACGGGCTGAAGCGTCATCGGCCCCCAATTTCATCTTCGCAACAGGCAGGCAGCAATGGCCAAGGCACGAGGCAAGTCCGTTCCCGCGAAAGGATCGGCCGACAGTAACGGATCGATGCTCGAAAACGCCGTCGGGCAGATCGAAAAGACGTTCGGCCAGGGTTCGATCATGAAGTTGAACTCGGCGGAGAACTTTGCCGGCGTCCCGGGAATCTCGACCGGCGCGCTTTCGCTGGACCTGGCACTCGGCGGGCGCGGATTCCCCCGCGGCCGCATCATCGAACTCTACGGACCGGAATCCAGCGGCAAGACGACTCTGGCCCTGCACGCTCTGGCAAGTGCGCAGAAGGAAGGCGGGATTGCGGCGTTCATCGACGCGGAACACGCTCTTGATCCCTCATGGGCGCGAAAACTGGGAGTCAACCTGGACGAACTGCTGGTCAGCCAGCCGTCCTATGGCGAAGAAGCACTGCAGATCGCCGAGATGCTGATCAAATCCAATGCCGTCGACATCATTGTGATCGATTCGGTCGCCGCCCTGGTTCCCAAAGCCGAACTGGACGGTGAAATCGGTGACAGCCATGTCGGGCTGCAGGCTCGCATGATGAGTCAGGCGATGCGCAAGCTTACCGGAGCGATCGCCAAGGCCAGGACCACCGTGATTTTCATCAATCAGCTTCGTGAAAAAATCGGTGTCATGTTCGGCAGTCCGGAAACCACACCCGGCGGCAAGGCACTGAAGTTTTACAGCTCCTGCCGAGTCGACGTGCGGAGAATTGCGTCGCTGAAAGACGGCGACACGCAGATCGGAATCCGAATGCGCGCCAAGATCGTAAAGAACAAGGTCGCGCCTCCGTTCCGGATCGCGGAGTTCGACATGTACAACACCAGCGGCATCAGCCGGGAAGCGGATCTGGTCGATCTGGCAGTCGAAGAAAAAATCATTGACCGCAGCGGAAGCTGGTTCAGCTACGGCAAGACAAGGCTGGGGCAGGGACGGGATCGCGCGAAGGCGTTTCTGGAAGAAAACCCTGATATCGTCACTGAAATCACAAACAAAGTACTGGCGGCAAAGGGATTTCCTCCCGTTGGAGCAGCGCCGGCCGCAGAAGCCGAGGCCGAAGAACCCGTTGAGGCGGAAGTGTCCTGAACGGATTTCGGAAATGACTGAAACCTGAAAACGCCCGTGCCTGATCAAGCACCCCATGCCTATCTGAAACGCGGTCTGGTCTGGCGAATGGTGCATGTCGCCACAAGCCTGTTCACGCACAGCTGGCTGCGGCTTTCGGTCACCGGGCGCGAGAACATCGACAACACTCGCGGCGGCATTCTGCTGTTCAATCACCAGAGCTTTCTTGATCCGCTGCTGGCGGCCGTGCGTCTCAGTCGGCCTGTGTCCTATCTGGCTCGTGACAGCCTGTTTGTGATTCCGGTCGTGGGCTGGATTCTGCGAAACACCTACGTCACGCCGCTGAATCGGACCGCATTCCGCGGCAGCAGTATTCGGCAGGCCCTGGAACGGCTGGAATCCGGCTTTCTGGTGGGAGTCTTTCCGGAAGGTACGCGGACTCCCGATGGCGAAGTGAAGGCTTTTCGACCGGGATTTCTCTCGCTGGTGCGCCGCAGCGATGTCCCCATCTATCCGGTCGGCATTTCCGGAGCGGACAAGGCCATGCCGCGAGGAGCATGGTTTGTCCGTCCGGCTCGAATCACGATACACTATGGTGCACCACTGACAGCAGCCGAGTGCGAACAGCTTCGTGAGAACAGGAACGAAAAAGCCGCCGCAGAACTTGCCAGACAGCGAGTGATGGAAAACCAGTTGCTGGCAGCCAAAAACCTCAGCACACGGGCACTGACATGACCATCGACGCAAACAGTCCTGTTACGCTGTTGTCGGTACCCTATGAACCGGAAGCCGTGTTCCTCGTCAACGCGCTTGCCGATCACGGCGTCGAAGCGAGAATGTTCGGCGTGCTGACGTCGGCCTTTCGCGCGGAGGCTCCGGGGGAGGTTTCCGTCACCGTCCGCAGCGCTGACCTCGCGCGAGCCCAGCAGGCGCTGGAACAAATCGACCGCGAGCGAGGACAGGTGGACTGGTCAAAGGTCGATGTGGGTGACCCCGAGGAGTAAGAATCAACGTTTCGGCGAAGTGAGTTGGACATGCAAAAGCAAAGGATGGGGCCGAACGACACTCACCCGGATGTCGATGCCCTTCAGGCAGCAGGGTTTCGCGCGATGACGGCGGAACGGAAGTTTGCACTCATGGACTCGCTGACGACTTCGTGTGTTTCAATGGCGCGGCAGGCCATTCGGGATGCTCACCCGGATCTCAGCCAGCGCGAACGTGATTTATTGTTCGTCGAGATCCACTATGGGAGGGAATGGGCAGAGCGTCTTCGTGACCGCGCTATCGGATCGGACGAGCGATGAAGGACCAGCAGATTTTCGGCGCTCTGGCACCTGTCGTTCGCCAGCTTGATGCACAGCAGATTTCTTATTGCATCGGTGGCTCAGTGGCGAGCTGTCTGCATGGATTCGTGCGGACAACGATGGACGCCGATCTTTTGGTCGACTTGCGACACGATCATGTCGACGCATTCGTCAAGGCGTTGGACACCGATTATTACGTTTCCGCTCCGATGATTGTCGACGCCGTGTCTCGCCGACGGTCCTTCAACATCATGCTGTACGAAACGATGTTCAAGGTCGACTTCTTTATCGCGAAGGCTCGCGCCTTTGACCAGTCAGCACTCTCGCGAGCGCAGTGCAAGCTAATTTCCGGCGCGACATCAACGATCGAAGTGCGAGTGGCTTCACCGGAAGATCTCGTCCTCCTGAAACTGGAGTGGTATCGCAAGTCGAACGACACGTCGGAACGACAATGGCGAGATGTTCAGGAAGTCCTGAAGGTCAGCCGTGACGGTCTCGACATCCCCTACCTGCGTCACTGGGCGTCGGAACTGAACCTGTCTGAATTGTTGGAAGAAGCGCTGGCGGATGCCGGTGCCTGTTGATTGGGGGGCGACTCCAATTGCGATGCAGTCTTCAGCGGTGCCGGACGAGACAAAAGTCGTTCTGGCGAGCGGCGAATGAGCAACGTCTGCCGATGCTGCCAGCAGCCGCTGTGGCCGACTTGCCTGCGACAACGTGTCGCACGCCTGAACAAAACACTACGCAATATGCTCGACGACACCGACATCCAGAATTCTCGCGGCACAAAGAATCGCGTGAATCCGTTTCAGCCGTATCACTGGCTGGTCGAACCGGAATACTCCGCCAACGACTGCGTTGAGGACGTCGCTGCGATTTTTCTGACCAACCGCGAATGCCCGTTTCGCTGTCTGATGTGTGACCTGTGGAAGAACACGACCGACGATCGCGTTCCCGTCGGCGCGATTCCCGCTCAGATCCGCTTTGCACTCAAACAGCTTCCGCCGGCGCGCCATATCAAGCTCTACAACAGCGGCAACTTCTTCGACGCGCAGGCTATTCCGCCTCAGGACCTTGCAACAATCGCTGAACTGGTGGGTACGCACGAAACTGTGATCGTTGAGAATCACCCGAAACTGTGCTCAGAACGCTGCGTACAGTTTCGTGATCTGTGCGGCGGTCAACTGGAAATCGCTCTGGGGCTGGAAACATCTCATGCGGCGACGCTGGCGACGCTGAACAAGCAGATGACGACCGACGACTTCGCTCGCGCGTGTGAGTTTCTGCGGTCGCACGAGATTCGTCTTCGCACATTCATCCTGCTGCGACCGCCGGGAGTCTCGGAAGAGCAGGGGATTGCACAGGCGCTGGAATCGATTCGCTTTGCGTTTAACTGCGGCGTCGACTGTTGCTCGGTGATTCCGACTCGAAGCGGAAACGGCATCATGGATCGGCTGCAGCGCGAGGGACGCTTTACGCCGCCGTTGCTGAGGTCACTGGAATCAGTATTGGACGAAGCAGTCGGGTGGCAGCGAGGACGCGTCTTCGCCGACATCTGGGAAGCCGAGCAGTTTTCCACCTGTCCGGAATGTTGTTCCCGGCGAATCGATCGACTGCGGCGTATGAATCTCAGCCAGCGATCTCAACCACAGGTATCGTGTGACCGATGCACTTCCAGGCCGACATGCTGATTCTCGGGTCCGGTTTTGGCGGTAGTCTGCTGGGAATGATCCTGGCGAAATCGGGATGGCACGTGGTGATCGCTGACACGGCCAGGCACCCGCGATTCGCGATCGGTGAATCGTCAACGCCGCTCGCCGATGCGGCGCTGGCGAAGATCGCGACCACGTACGACCTGCCGGAACTGGTGCCGCTGACCCGCTACGGTTCCTGGAAGCGGATTCATCCGGAACTGACCTGCGGACTGAAACGCGGGTTCAGCTACTTCGGCCATTCGCCGGGACGTGACCTGACTCCGCATACGATTGCCGGACAACAACTGCTGGTATCCGCCAGCGCCGGTGATGACGTCTCCGACACGCACTGGCTGCGCAGCGACGTGGATGCGTTCTTCGCAGTGAATGCACGGCAACATGGTGTGGTGTTGTACGAAGGCGCTGAATACACTCTGCACCGCACCTCAGCCGGCTGGACGATGGAAGGCACGACTCAGGACGGACCGTTTCAACTGAGCTGTCCGTTCGTCGTCGATGCGACCGGCGCTGCAGGAGTCGTGCTGCGGACGCTGAGTATCGCCGATCTGTCTCACCAGCTTCTGACATCATCGCGAAGCGTGTTTGCTCACTTTTCTGACGTACGAAGGGTTGGCGCACTGCTGGCCGAATCGGGGATTGATCGCAGCAGACACCCGTTTCCGTGCGACGCAGCGGCGGTCCACCATGTCCTGGACAACGGCTGGATGTGGCAGTTGCCGTTCGACGACGACACAGTCAGCGCCGGCTTCATGTTCCACCGACAGAATGCTGATATCGAACATGGATTCTTCCCGGTCGAACCCGGAACACCAGGCTCCAGCGCAGCGGCCGGAACTCCATTGTCCGTCTGGGATGCACAACTCCAGCGGTTTCCGTTTCTGCGTCGACAGTTTGAAAACGCGACGGTCGTCCGGCCGCGGGAAGGTCTGGTCATGACCGGACGATTGCAGCGTCTCGCCGCGCGTGCCGCCGGACCGAACTGGGCGGCACTGCCTTTCACGGCCGGCTTCATTGATCCGCTGCACAGCACGGGAATCGCTCATACGCTGTTCGGAGTCCGCCGGCTGGCCGACATTCTTCTGACAACATCCATCAAAGACATTCGTGAACAGCGGCTTGCCGAATATTCCGCTGACCTGATCCGTGAAATCCGCCACATCGACCGGCTGGTGGAAGGCTGCTACGCGGGGCTGCCGAGTTTCCGGCTGTGGTGCGCCTGGACGATGCTGTATTTCGCGGCCGTGACGTCGATGGAACATTCATCGAAATCGAAACACGGTTCATTCCTGATGGCCGATGACGTCGAGTTTCGAAAGCTGCTGATCTCGGCTCGACGCCGGTTACAAAATTGCGTTTCGACTGGGGCGAGCAACGCCGACTGCGGCCAATTCGAAGCCTGGCTTCGCGAAGCGATCGCGCCGTGGAATTCCGTCGGGCTGCTCGATCCCGACTCCAGTGGGATGTATGCCGGCACGGCCGCACGATGATCGTTCGAAGCGTGCGGGAATAACGGAAGCGACTACTCCGGGCTCTCAACACTCATCGCTTTACTCTCAACTCTCTCCGGCAGCAGCGGCTTGTACCGGTAGTAAACTTCCAGCGTCAGCGTCGCAAGGCACGTGGTCAGCAGACGGCCGCCGCTGACGCTGTAGTCGGCCCGGTCGCGAGGCGTCCAGCTTCCCTTTTCAGCACCGGCCTGTTCCTGCTGAGCGATCAGATCGTCTCGCAGCCGGGTGTTCCAGCGAACCCATTCTTCGCCGCCCCAGTTTCGCATTGTCTGCGTGGCAAAGTAATTCGTGTACAGGTTGTCGTACGGCCCCGCTTTGTCCAGCAGAGCGATGCCGTCGGCCATGTCGCCGTCGTCGCGCTGCCAGCCCAGATACATGCGGCACAGCAGCGCCATCGCAGTAATCGATCCCTTGTACTGTTTCTTTTCCACTTCGTAACCGTAGCGGCCCTTGCCGTCGACCTGGACAGAATCCAGGTAGTGCATGACGCCGCGCAGAGCGTTTTCGGGAATGCGGATTCCGGCCTTTTGCGCCGACATCAGTGCCATCACCTGAATCGTAGTGACGGACGTGGAACCGGGTTCCTGCGGCAGGTACCGCCAGCCGCCGCCCCTGGGATCCTGCGAATTCAGCAGGAACCGCACAGCGTTTTCGGCGGCGGGCTTCAGACGGCCGTCTTTCGTCATGCTGAGCGCTTCGCACAATGCCAGAGTCGCGGCACCATGAACGTAATACGCTTCATTGGGTTCGGCGTCTTCATTGCCCTTGTTCAGAACACCGCGCAGGTCGTAACCGGCAGCCACATTGACTCCGACGTTTGTCAGATAGGTCAGACCGGCAAGAACCTGCTTCCGATATTTGCCTTCCTTATGAGTCTGTCCGGCCGCAAGAAACGGCAGCAGCGCGTAGGCCGTGCCTCCGATGGGATTGTTGACTTTTCCGGGATTGCTGCTGCGACCAACGTCGATGAAGTCCCAGCTTCCGTCCTGCCGCTGAACGGAAGCGAGCCATTCCAGAGCCAGCCCGACGGCGGATTCGCTGGCGGCGGATCCACCGTACTTCTGCAGCATTGCCTCGCGTCCTGCCGCGCTGCGGTTGTCAATCGTTGCCAGGTCCAACTCACCGGCTTCGGCGATGGCAGCTTCCGTACCGGTGGGCGTTTCCGGAAGCGTGACTTCCGCGACTTCGGTTTCGGTCGTCGCGGCCTCCGGCTCGGATTCCGCGGGTTCCGACTCGGGTTCCGGTTCAGGCTCAACGACTTCTTCGACGGGCTCTTCGGTTTCCTGTTCCAACTGTTCGCCGGGTTCTTCTTCCGGCGGTTCAATTTCTTCCGGCTCGTCGTTTCGTTCCTCCGCAAACCCGGCCATGATCGGGTTCAGTTGAACTTCCTGGTCGATCGTCAGTGTCATCAGGCTCAGCAGGAACAGGCTGATCATCAGGAATCCGAAACTGGTCAGAATGGAGCTGCGTCCCTTCTTCAGTTCTTCGGTCGCGGATCGCGATTGAGGTTTCAGGTCAGCCTTTTTCGCCTTGATCTTCACGCGCCGGGCCGCCAACTGTACGGAACGGGCACGTTCGACAAACTTCCGAACCGAAAGCGGCCTGCGTCCGCGGCGCCGGGAAGTGGTTTCCTTCGGACCACTCCCGGAAGTATCACCGATTGGAGGAGCGTCGCTCGATGGCCGTTCCGGAACGGTCACATCGGCGGCATTCGGCGGGGCGAACTGCGACTTCGTCGTGGGGGAGACGTTCGATTCTTCGGGTCGCGGAGCCGCAACCGACGGCGCAGTGTCAACGGTGGTGTCCGGCTGCAGATCCCTCGACGGAGGCTGCGAGCCGTCGAATTCGCCGGCCATGCGAAACTGCAGCACATCGAGTTCGTGCCGCATATCGTTTAGTTCGGCAACGGACGCCCGTTCGGCCAGAGCGGCGAATCGCTTCGAAAGTTCCAGATACTGCTGCGACAGTTCAGCCTGATGCACTGACGCGGCCGCGGCATCTCTCGCTCGCTGCTGCAGTTGTCTCACGAAAAGTTCGCGATCAGCGATTTCGACCGACGACGGTTTGTCGGCATCGGATGCTCCGGAATCACCAACACGCTCGGACATCGTAATGCCGCTGACTGAGGCCCTCGGGGGACGGCTCCATCCGGGAATCCTGCGGGCACTCCGGGGCACCGCCGGGCACCCAGTGTACTGCTGCAATGCTGCCCCGCAAGGCGACCGCAGTGAGCGGAACACGTCTGAGCCAGAAATTCACAAAACTGGCCTCGTTTCAGGACTCTGCCCTGGAACCAAGGGCGAGCGGCGCGACGTCAGTCCGCCATCCGCGCGGGCGAACGCATCAGGACGCACAACCAGCCTGAAATCGGACTGACGTCGCGCTACTCGCCGGGACTCGGCGGTGGTGCGCTACAGGAGACGCCTCGCACGCCTCGTTTCTGGGCTCTGCCCTGGAACGGGAAGAAGGTCAGGGACGAGAAAGATACAACAGCGAACTGCAACATTTGCTGCAATGACGAAATTCGCGGAATTTCCGCGCAGCAAATCGATGGCCGTTGTCACCATATCAGTACCGATGCAACCGCTCTCTGCTGAAACTTCTGAACGGCCTGACACAACAGCCGGTCTGACCGACCGCGACCTGCTGCGGCGCTTCGTGCAGGACGCCGACAAAGCTGCGTTTACTGAAATTGTGCAGCGGCATCAGGGGCTGGTCATCAGCGTCTGCAAACGAGTCATTGGCACTTATCCCGACATCGACGATGCATTTCAGGCCACGTTTCTGGCGCTGGCTCGTCGACCTCGACAGATACGCCGTGCGGAATCACTCAGCAGTTGGCTGTATAGCGTCGCGTGGAGAGTTTCCGTGCGGCTGGTTCGTCAAAGGAAGAAACATCCAGTGCAGGCTCTGCCGGAAGATCAGCCCGGTCGCGAACCGGACCCGTTGCAGCAGATTACGTTTGATCGCGAAAGTCTGATTCTCGACGAGGAACTCAACAGCCTGTCGGCAAAGTACCGTGACGTGCTGGTGATGACATACTTCGCAGATCGAACCAGTCAGCAGATAGCGGATGAACTCAATGTCAGCAAAGGCACAGTCGACGGACGCATTCGCCAGGCACGCAACCTGCTGCGAGTCCGGCTGGCTCGCCGCGGCGTGGCATTGGGAATGCTGGCGACAGTGGCAGCGGTAACGTCGAAGTCTGCCACGGCTGGAGTTCCCGCGCCGTTGATGGGTTCGACCATTGAACTGGGAACTCAGACATTAAACGGGGCACTTCCCGGTACCACGGACCTGTCCCATCTCGAACCTCTCATTCGCTCGGAGATGACTATGTTGACCACAAAGACGATCATTGCTTCCGTCATTGGCCTGTGCGCGGTCGCTGGCATCGCCGGTCTGAGCAGCGCGGCAAGCAGGCCGGATGCACGAAGTGGTGATGACGATGCTGTGCAGATCGATTCGGCTGATGTTTCGCCAGCGGATAAGAGTGACAGCCTGACTGCAGCAGTCCTCGAGGTCCTACCCGATGATTCAGCGGATACCGCCTCCCGTCTTGACGGAACTTCCGGTCCGAGCGCCGGTGGCGTCGCGACTCAGCCTGGCGGACTTGCTGTAACACTGGTCACCGCCACAGATACCGGCCCGAAGAGAACTCCCGCACCATCTTCTGGACCGTACAGAGCGTACGCTGCAGACGCTCGACCGAATGAAGTGTGGCTGCACGAAATGCTGGATGAGTCCATACCAGCGTTGGATTTTCCGGGGGATGCACAGTTGTCGGAAGTGCTGACGGCTCTGGCGGATTACTTCACGGACCAGCATTCGACTGATGATGATGAACTTCAGATGACGATCTGGCCGGATCTGGCTGAACTGGAACTGGAGGGCATCAACAGCCTCGACGAAATCACCGTTCGTGGCGTCGTCATTCCGAAGGGCATGTCGCTGAAGAACGCACTCACGCTGATCTTTGACCAGACGGACGAACCGGCACTGACCTATGTGATTCAAAACGAAGTGATGCTGATCACGACTGCCTCCAAGGCGGAATCGTCGGAGTGCATGACAACGCGTGTTTACAATGTTGGGGACCTCCACGGTCTTGACTACGACAAAGCCACCGTCTTCGAAGTGCCAAGGTCCGGCAGTGGATTGTTTGCCGTACAGGACTTGGGTGGCTACAGCGGGAATCTCGGGAATCTGCGAGCACCCAACGATGCGAATCAATCCCAACCGGGAGAATCTCCGGTACTCCACGATGCACAGGCGCCACAACAATCAAGTTTGGCCGATTTCGTGATTGCCATGACGCCGCAGCTCAACTGGATCAATGTCAGTGGCGATGGCGGTTCGGTGTGGATCGTCGGTCGGTCGCTGGTGGTACGTCAGTCGTCAGCAGGCCACGCCGCCATCTCAAGTCTGCTGAACCAACTGGCCGCCGCGAACGAAGAATAACCGAAGTCCCACGTTCGTTCCGGCGAGCGGCACGACGTAAGTCCGCCATTGTTGCGGCACACGCGCAGCATGAAAGCGGACTGACGTCGCGCTGCTCGCCGGTGCGCGAGGAAATGCGTTGTTACGGGAACTTCACGGGCAGCGGGAAATCAAGTGTGTCCTTGTTCGGCGTGAATCCGTTTCCGTCGACGTCCACGAAGACCGGATTGGTTAAGGCCGCCGGATGCTGACGACCCCAGTCCGGGCCCAGGACATCGCCAAGGACTTCAGTGCGGTGCCCGGTCGCGACGACGATGTGAGCGTCCCCGTCAAGTTCGATGTTCAGATCCTGATCGAACTTCACTGTATCATTGCCGAACTGATCCGGTGTCGTTTCGCGCGTGAAAGTCAGGCCGTCAACACGACGTCCGTTGACAAGCACGAACACCGTGTCGACATCAATCCAGTTCGGACACTGCACTCGCACGTGAACACTGACCTTGCCGGACGGTGCTGCCAGATCCTGACCGCTGACGACGGACTTGCCATCGGCGGAGAACGTGGCTTCCAGATACGGGCCGTTCGACATAATCAGTCGCCCCTGTTCGGATGCGTGCATCATTTCGGTCGAATCGATCTGAGCCGGGTCGTCGGTGCTGCTCTGAATCCAGTTCCGCAGGCCGCCGGAACCGTGGAAGTTGTAGTGAGCATCCGTGTTCACAACGCCATAGATTCGGAATCCCTGATTCAGCAACTGCAGCCAGTTCAGCATTCGCTGGTTGTTGAAGGCTTTGCCGTCGCGGACATCGAACTGCTGCAGGTCCAGAATCTTGTCGATCGGGTGAATCTCCATCACATCCATAAACTCAAAACCGCGAGAATAGCCGCCGTCCGGTTTGCCATCGCCGTCCTTATCGAAGAACAGCCAGCCCATGTCCGGGTGATTCTGCTGGATGAGTTTTTCGCTGCGGTCGTCCCACAGAGCAATGCGTTCGATCTGAGTTTCCGGACTGATGTCGGTTGTCGGCCCGCCGCCGTCCTGCGTTCGCGGCGTGTATTTCATGGGGAACACATTCTGGTGATTCAACGGCAGCGGCTGCCCGGTCAGTTCCATGCCGGACACCGTGGCGAGCTGCGACTGCAGATTGAGCGCATCGATGTGATGGCTGTACGTGCTGACGCGATTGTGTTCGGTGCATGGTGCGAATTCCACGTGCTCAGCCGCCAGGTTCAGGACTCGGCCAAGCTGGCTGCCGGTGTTGTCTCCCGACGGAGAACTGTGGCTGTGGAAATCGGCGCTGACCCAGCCGGGAGTCTTCACTGACCGCTTCAGCGACGCACTCAGTACAGAAGTCTTGCCGCCTTCAACTGTGACCTTTGTGAACACGGCATCATATTCCGGTCCGTGGCTTACGATGACGTCGTAGGTTCCGGCCTTCAGTGGAACGTCGAACGTGCCGTCTTCGGTGTAGGCCAGATTGCGAACAAAGTACTCGGCCGTTTCCGGTCCCCAGTTTGGCGTGGGTGTTCCGCCGCTGCCGATGAATTCGACCTTGGCGGGAATGGAGCGGGCTTCGCCATCGGTGATTTTCGCGCTAACGACGCCGGTTGCGTAGGCGGCTTCCACGGCGAATTCATTGTCGCCGCTCGCCACAGAAATCCTGATCGTGCCTGGCGGCAGGACGTCAATTCCAGCGGCGGTGACGTTCAGTGTGTACTCACCAGCCGGCAGTCGGGTTTCGACGTGTCCGTCATTGCCAGTCAAGACGGTGCCACGCTCCGTACTACCGGAACTGATGATGATTCGTGCTCCGGCGACCGGTTGATGCTTCGCGTCTGTGATGCTCAGTTTTGCCGAGAAAGCTTGCGGACCGCCGCTCAGTTCGTCATTCACGGCCAGCACTTCAACAAGATCCTTCGCCACAATGATTTGACGCGTGAACTCGAACGACTCACCGGGTTTCATGATTGCCGGCTGGCCATCGATCGCTTCGTAGTCCAGCACTGTCTCGCGAGCGTTGCTGTTGCAGCGAATCCGGTAGCCGTCCGCTCGCACGCCGTACGCCTGACCCCAGTAAATGTCGTGGAACCAGAACAGGTCGTGAGTTCCGTTGGGAGTCTTCGGCATATCTTCCTTGCCTCCGTCGGCTCGCAGGTCGTCTTCCACGGCCAGCGTCCAGTCGCTGCCTGTCGTGTTCTTCCAGGTTGATGTGACTTCGATCACAGGCTGATCGGGCAGCAGCGAATATCGAACCATGCAGCTCGGCCGGTCGTCGGTGCCCGGTGAAACAACAGTCACGGCATCATCGACCCGCTCCAGCATGCCGGAAAACGGAAACTTGCGGCGTCCGGGATAGAAGCAGCTAAGCTGATCGCTTTCGAAGGATGTCGCGGCGAAATCAATCAGGCAGCCGCCCACATTTCGCACGGTCATGTTCGCGTTGCGAGTATTGACGGAAGCGGCAATGATCGCCCGCGCGGCCGCGTTTTTCATCGCAATGTCGCCATAGATCGCGTCGACTTCCTTACCGCGAGGAACCAGGCCTTCCCAGTTGTCAGCGGTCAGTTTGCCGGGCACGCCGACCTGGGCGACGGCGACGCCGGACAACAGTATGGCGAGCAGGACGGTAACGATCGGCAACGCGGCGTTCTTCGACATGGAACACTCCTGAGCTGGCGGGGTGATGCGAGCGGTGAGAGTGTTTCACGATAGTCGAAAACGCGTGTTGAGTCGTGCGCGGCGAGTGAATTCTGTGTGAATCCCGGTTAACGCCACCCGGTGAGCTGCGCGGAATTGTGCGCTATCGAAGCCGATGAACTGCGCGACGTTGTGCGATGACGAAGCCAGCGAGCTGCGCGACGCGTCGACGTCGACCGTTCGCACCCGTCCAACGCGAAAGCGCGAAATCGTGCCGGACCTTTGTGCCTTCGTGCCTCGTTCGCGGCTCGCCGCGCGATGGGCCGCATTGCGAAGCCAGCGAGCTGCGACGTCAGTCCGCAATCCGCATGTCCGGACGCAAGTGGCACCGACAAATGCGTCGACCGCACCCGTCCAACGCGAAAGCGCAAGATCGTTCCGGTCCTTTGTGCCTCCGTGCCTCTGTGTGAGCCCGCGTCACGCTGCTCGCCGGGGCGAATGTCGGTGACCGGGACTTGCTCGTGCGAAATTCCGGTCGCTACCTTCGACGTCGTTTCTGTTTCGGCAGTTCGATCGTCAGGCTTTCCAGCTTGTCTTCCGACGCTGCAGTCGTCGAAGTTACGGCTGCTGCTGTCGCTGCCGGAGGAGTGGCGGGCTTTGTCTGTTCGTTTCGCACGACATCACGACTGATGGCCGTTTCCGCCGCGTGTCGGTTCAGTCGGCCACTAAGCGGGATGGCCGTGTAGGGAGAAGAAACCGTTCGGCCGTTCTCCGGCACGAATTCAACCTTCAGTCCGCAATCTGCTCTGCCGGGATTCGGCACGACGTACGGCAGGAAGACGTTGTACGAGTACCCCAGCGTTCCATTCGTCACGTGAGCGTTCCAGCCGCCGCTGTCGAACGTGAATTTGTGAACGGGAACGGGATTCAGATCGTCAGGGTTGAAGTTGTCATATTCGTAGATATTCACCGTACCTTTCACGGGAACGGGCGAAGGGTCTCCGTAACTGAAGAACAGAATCTGGCCGGCGAAACCGCGCGACGGATTGCCGTCGAGTCCGACACCTTCCGCCGCCTCCCACAGGCACAGAATCCGAGTTACCTTGTCGGTCTGTTTTCGATTGAACATGAACCGCGCCGGAGCGTGAAACAACGACGTGGTATTGCATCCGGTCAGTACGACGGCGAGGCTGAGCAGCAGCAGGCAGCGCGATGGTTTCATGGTGAAATTCCTGATGTGGTCGTGGTCTGTCCATGCTGTCGTTACAAATCAGCTGCGGAGTGCTGGAACTCCATCAGGCATGAATCGATGGGCCGTGTGCCACTGGCTGTGCCAGTGTCCTCCACCGTCGAAAGCACTGGCACAGCCAGTGGCACACGGCAAAATATGAGGGACATGGTGCCGGTGGCGCTGTGTCGTCCCGGCAGTGACGCCTACTTCCGCCGCTTCAACATTTTTTGCATCCAGCTCTCACGGGCAGCGTCGTCCGGATCCGCTTCCTCTTCGAATTCAGCGTCGTCCGAACTGAACGAAATGGACCGTGTCGCCTTTTCGGGGCTTGCTCCTTCAGCCAGTTGGCGAGTTGCCGTGGCGGGGCGAATGATCGGTTCAGCAGTTTCGTGAAGTTGTGCAGCAGACCGCTGTCCTCTGCGAACCGAAAGGCTGTCCAGAGTCGGCATTGGTTCGCTGCCCCGATTCCGTCGGTTGCTTTGAGGCGGGTAGTCTTCCATTCCCGGAGCCGGCAGGTACGGTTCGTCGGTCGGCGTGATTCCCTGTGACGGATAGATCTCACCAGGCACGCCGTAGCTTTCGGACGGTAATTGCTGATACTGCTGCAGACCCGACGGAGGCACGCTGTACAGCGGACCGTGGATCTCTTCCGCCTCGGATTCGATAAAGTGGATCCGCTCGGATTCGATCTGCTTGATCAGTTCGGAATCGACATCACCGAATACGATTCGCGGAGTCAGGAAGATCAGCAGCTCCGTTCGAGCAGTATTCGTGCCGTCGTAACGGAACGCTCTGCCGACGATTGGCAGGTCACCCAGCCAGGGCACCTTGCGTTCCAGCGTTTCGTCGGTCTTGGTAATCATCCCACCGATGACGATCGTTTGCCCGTTGGGCACGTTGACGGTCGTGTCAGCAATGGCCAAGTTGATAATGACGGAGTCGACGGTGTTGCCCGTTGTCAGGTCGGTAAAGACAGGCACGGAACCTGACGCCAGAGCACTCTTTTCCGCATAGACCTCCATTGCGACGCTGCCGTCAGGCGTAATTCGCGGTGTGACTTCCAGGATGATGCCGATTCGTTGCGGCGTAATCTGCGGTGTGACGGCCGTGACCGTTTGAGTCACACCGTTCACAACCGGCACCTGCTGGCCGACTTCCATTCGGGCAATGTTGTTATGTGTCGTGCGGATCATCGGACGGCTGAGGACGTGAACCGTTCGACGTGCGGCAAGAGCCCGCATCAGCACACTGACTGCGTCGGATTGAGCAGAGAACACAAAACCGCCAAAGCCCAGATCATTATTCTGCCGCCCAAGTGAAAAGTTCGAGAGGCCCTGGGTGCCAATCGTTCGCGTCGATGCGACCTGGCCGTTGTTCCCCAGAGGGGCCGACGTGTTATTGAAGTTGAAACCCGGTGTTCTGGTGCTTGAAACGATTGTTTGGCTGGTTGTCTGCGGCTGCCCCACTGGTGTACTCGTTACCGTCGTCGTGATCAGGTCGCCGACGACGCCACGGCTATACAACAACGGATCCTGGAACCCCAGTTCGACTCCGAATTCATCGGTGTTGTCCAGAGTGACTTCCACAATCAGAGCCTGGATCACGACCTGTGGCGGGGTGGCATCCAGTTCTTCGATGATGTCGGTGATCTTGCTGTAATAGTCCGGCGATGCACTGACGATCAGCGAGTTGCTGTTGGTATCAGGGGCAATCACCACTTCCTGGCGGATGCGTTCGATGTTGCTGATCAGGTCTTCGGTACTTGTCTGAAGCGCCTGCTGTTGTGTCAGGAAGTTCTGAATGCTGGCGGAAACCAGTTCCGCCGGAGCATTCCGCAGTTGAATGACGGATGTCTGTCGCTGACGGGAATCGTCGCTGTCGAGCCGCAGCAGAATCGCTTCCACGACTCCCAGAGCTTCCTCGCTTCCGACGGCCAGCACAGTGTTGGACCGAACGTCAGCGGAAAACTGCAGAGGAATCAGGCTGTTGGTTGCGTCTTCGGCTCCGGCAATCTGGACGCCAAGCTGCTCTTCCTGGTTCTGGTTCTCAAACAGTGACGTCAGCAGTTCCACGGATTGTGTCGCGTCGGCATTCTTCAGAGTGAAGACCTTAATCGAAGCAGTTGCGGACGGTGCGCCATCCAGTTCGGCAATCAGCGCGGACAGCAGCATCATGCTGGCCTGCGGTGCTGACACAACCAGCGTGTTCATGCGCGGATCGGCTGTGATTCGCACGTCGGCCAGAATCCCGGATTTCACCAGCCGTTCGGTATCGCCATCGGATGTCAGAAACTCCAGAGCCACCGACGTGCCGTCACGCAGTTCCTGCGGAGCCTGGTTTGTCCCGCCTCCAAACCCTCCAAACCCGCCGGCCCCGCCGGTTGTCGTCTGCGGGGGCGAACTGACGGACTGAATCGCCTGGTTGATCACGTCCGCCAGTTCTGTGGCCGTGGCATGATTCAACTGGAAGATCTGCACGCGATGAACCTTGCCAGGTGCGTCCAGGTCAATCTTCGCAATCAGGTCCGCAACCTTGTCCAGGTCGGCGGGACTTCCCTGCACAATGACGGAGTTCGTGCGGACGTCTGCAATCGACTGAATACGAGTCCGCAGCCCGCGTCCTTCCGCCGTTTCGTAAAGTGTGTCCAGCGCTGTCAGCACCTGCGAAGCGATCGCATGCTTCAGCGGGAATACTCGAAATTCCGACTGAGGATCGACTTCCTTGTCCAGCAGATGGATGTTCTCAAGGATGTTGTCCAGCTCTATCTTCGGTGCCAGAATCAGAATCGAATTCGGCTGCACGACGGGAAAGAAGGCGACCGTTTTGCGTTCCGTGGTTCCGCGCTGACGCAGTTCGGCCAGCCGGTCGTAGACGGACGTCAGCAGTTCGGACATCGCTTCGGAGTTCACGTGGTGCAGCTCTTCGAGGTGGATTCCCGGCAGAGAGCCCTGGCTCATTTCTTCCAGTTGATTGATCAGCTCGCGAATCTGTGCGACGTCTGCCTGGTTACCTCTGATGAGCAGACCGCCGATTTCCGGAATCGCCTGAATCGTGACATCGCCGCGCAAGTTGATGGAATCGCCGGGCAGATCTTCATTCTGGTCGGCAGGTGCGTTCGGATCGTCATTCTGCGGCCGGCCATTCTGCTGACCCTGCAGCGCCACCAGGCGATGAAGCTGCTCGTTGAGCTGTGCCGCCGTCGCTTCGTCGACGACGCTGGCGGGCATCAGTTCCACCGTTTCACCGCTTTCTTCGTCCAGCGGCTGGTCCAGTTCGTTGACGAGTCGGACCAAATGCCCAATCCGGCCTTCCGAAGCTTCCAGCAACAGTTCATTGGACGACTGATCGATGCCGATGCGAAAAACGGGACGAACGTTCTGAACGTTGACATTGGCCGGATTGACCACAACGGTCGGCAATCCCTGCAGGCCGTCTTTCACAAGTTCCGCACGCGTTTCGTAGACCAGATAAATGCTTCGCGCCAGCTCCGCAGCTTTCAAATGCCGGACCTGAACGGTGCGAACAACCGCGGGACCATTGTCGATCGCAGACTGAGCGCCTTGATTCCTGGGCCGCGTTAAGGTTTCACTGAATTCGCGTTCGCCGGTCGGTTCGTAGTCGCGCCGGACGTCGCCCGGGGCGGGAACATCATCCTGCTGAGCCACCCGGGTCCACGGAGTCAGTGACGACGAGTCGTCGCTGCGCCGGCTGGCCGGATGAAACGGATTTCCGGCAGCCGCGCGGTCCACCGGAGACTCCGAAGCTCGTTCGCGCCGGCTTCCCGGCTGCGGATAAGCGCTGCTGGGAGTTTCCGGAACGGTGGGCCGGGCATATCGAGTGCGCGCTTTTTCGAGCTGCAGCACGATCAGGAAATTATTCTGCAGGATCAGGCGAAAGCCCTGCGGTTCAAGTTCCGTATTCAGAATGTTCAACGCGGACTCAACGCTGTATCGCGTCTTGTCTCGCCGCGCGAAGCGGCCCGACGGGATCTTGTCCATCACCAGACTCAGTTCCGCCTGCTGCGCAACATCGCGCAGCACGCGCTGCCAGCCCGCATCGAAATAGTTTAGCCGAACGCCGTCAGGATCCTGTTCCGGGGCTGCCTGCGCATCCCCGCGTGAAAAGACCTCGCGAAACGAGGACGTGCGATCCTCGGAAGCGTCAAGCTGGTCGTTGTCGTGCAGTAGCCAGCATGTCGCCGCAGCGGTTCCCGCCAGCGCCAATGCCAGAAAGCCATGATGTCTCACCGTGGTGATCCTTCACGTAATGCAGGCTTTCAATAGCCTCCCCCCTGAACCGGAAACCGGGTCGATGACAGAGTCCGCTGCGTTTTCAATCGCCGGCAGCAGAAGAAATTCCCTTGAGGCAACGGGGAACCTGTGGCGCAAGCCTTTCGCTCTGTATCGGGTTTACCGATTATTCTGTTCTATCGGGTTGTGACGCCCGTTCAGATGAGTCGGGTTATGCCGGATTTGAGGCCGGACGGCGATTCGTCGCAGTGCCCGCGGTCTCAGGCCAGGCCGTCGGTGACTTCTGATCCTGATCCGCGTGTCGGCGGCCAACGTCGGTTGGAGTACCGTCAGGTGCGGAGTAAGCGTTGACGATTGCACGCCGGCGATCGGGGCTGATTGCTTTATGTGATTTCAGGTAAGGCTTTCCGAAGACATGTTTCACGCCATCAGAAACTTTCTGCTGAGAATGGCGGACGCCGGACGTTCGGAGGCCGACATGTCTATCGTCCGCTTCCGGGCCAACCGGCAGCAACTGCAGGATGAGTTCTTTCGGCTGGCTTCGTCCTCCGGTAAGCCTCGCGGGCTGATCTGGACGAATTGCGACTGGCAGTCGGAGTTTGCTTTGGTGAAGGACAGCAGCACGGGACTGCTGACGGCTTATTCCGCGGTCCACGTCAGTTTTGCGGCAGTGGAAGGCGGCGAGATGGAAGGCGTTGACGCCGTCTCCGCAATCCGGGAAGGCTCAGCGGTGTTCCACTATCAAAACGGACAATGGGGCACGGGAGGAGGGCTGCTGTTCAACATGTCACCGAAACTCGCCGCACAGCGTGTCGGTGACGGACATGAAGTGCTGCGGATTGTCGATTTGGAATGACCGACATGACGGACTCCGCGCGCTCCGGCGAACTACGCCGCCCACCGCGCGACGTGAGTCCGCTTTCGCGCTGACCGGGCGCATTCGTGTGATCGGACGTGCGATTGGCCCGACTACCCGGCGGCGTGCCGTTTGGCTTCTTCGATCACCTGCTGTTGTTCGTTCGGCGGCAGCAGTTCGTAGGAACTGAATTCCATTGTGAACGAACCCTGGCCGCCGGTCAGGCTGCTGATGGTTCGAGCATAGGTTTTGACATTGGCCAGAGGCACTTTCGCGTGAATCACGCTGAATCCGCCCGGGATTTCGTCAACGCCTTCCATACGGCCGCGGCGAGTGTTCAGGTCTTTGGTGATGTCACCGATATGGGCATTGGGCACGGTGACTTCCAGCGCTGCGATCGGTTCCAGCAGAGAAGGGCGGGCCTTTTCGAACAGTTCCTTGAAACAGTGGGCTCCTGCGATCTTGAATGCCGTTTCATTACTGTCAACCGGATGGTCCTTGCCAAAAAACAATTCCACAACGACATCCTGCACCTGATAGCCGGCAATCACGCCGCGCACCATTTGTTCGCGAATTCCCTTTTCAACGGCAGGGATGAACTGATTCGGAACGGATCCACCCGACACGCGATCGATGAACACAAAGTGCAACTGCTCATCGTGGTTGTACGTCCGAAGATGCGGGAATCGATCCTTGTTGATGTATTCGTCCAGACTGACTCCGTGAGGAAAGGCGGACAGTTTCAGATGCACTTCGGCGAACTGGCCGGAACCTCCGGACTGCTTCTTGTGCCGAAAGCTGCCTTCGGCTTCGCCGGTGATCGTTTCCCGGTACGGAATCCGCGGTTCGTGCGTGATGATGTCCACTTTTTCGCGGTCGTGCAGACGTTTTTCGATCAGCTTCAGATGCAGATCACTCATGCCTTCCATCAGCAGTTCATGCGTCTGTTCTTCGTGATGCACATGAAACGACGGATCTTCTTCTTCAATCTTGTGCAGTGCCAGTGAGATCTTTGTCTGGTCCGCCTGACTCTTCGGTTCCACGGCCAGCGAAATCATGGGACGCGGAAAAGCGATCGGCGGCATTTTGATCCTGTCAGAACCGTCGCTGAGCGTGTTGCCGGTATGGAAGTCATCAATCTTGGTGACCGCGACAATGTTGCCGGCAATGGCTTCGTCGACCTGATCATATTCGCCGCCCTGAAAATCCAGCAGTTGGTGAACTTTGACGGCGCCGTTCTGACCAACGACATGCACCTGGGAATCCCGTTTCAGTGTCCCCGAATAGATGCGGATGTAGCTGACCTTGGACAGGTACGGGTCGATTCGCGTCTTTACGACCTGGGCAACCAGCGGACCGTTTGCGTCGGGGTCAACGGCCTGGTCTTCGCCGTCGACAGTCACGTGCCGCTGAAGCTGTTTCGGGGAAGGAGCGTACGCGGCAATGCCGTCCATCAGTTCTTTGACACCGACGTCCATTTTCACCGACGTAAAGAACACGGGAATCAGAGTTCCTGCGACAACGGCTTTCACGATCGCGGCGTCGATTTCGTCAGGGGAGATCGCAGCTTCTTCCAGATACCGCATCATCAGATCTTCGTCCGCTTCGACGGCCGCGTCGATGACTCGCTGGTTGGCTGCGGCGACGTCCAGCGTGACTCCGTCCGGAATGGATTCCGGCGGACGGACCGTGCTGACGACACCGCTGAGACTCGCTCCGATGCCGACCGGAACGTTCATCAGAGCACACGCGGCTCCGAACTGCTGCTGAATGGAGTCCACCAGCGCCGGCAGGTCGATGTCTTCTTCGTCGCACTTGTTCACGATGATAAACCGGCCGAGTCCGCGGTTGCCGGCGTGCTGAAATGCGCGTCGGCAATTGACTTCAATCCCGGCACGCGCGTTGATCGTGACCAGTGCCGTCTCCGCGGCTCGCAGTGCGCCGATGGCATGACCGATGAAATCCGGCATCCCGGGTGCGTCCAGAAGATTGATTCTGGCGTTGGCGTGTTCGAAGTGGCAGATGTGCGATGTGACGGAATGGTGCCGGTCCTTTTCGTCGTCATCCACGTCCAGATTGCTGGTACCATCGTCCGGCGATCCGACCTTCTTCTTCTCACCCGACTCGAAGAGCATCAGGTCCGCCAGCGACGTTTTTCCGACGCTGCCGTGACCAACCAGCACAACGTTTCGCAGTTCCGAGACGGGATGTTTGGGCATGAAAAACTCTCCTGCGTGATCAGATTCTGTTCAGGGAATTGAAGGCAGTCTCGCCGCGGGAGAATTTAATCAATCGGCAGAAAAAACTCGAACAAGGACTCAGCGCGGGCACGACGTGCGCCACGGTCCTGGGCGCGGTGTTGCCCCTCGGCGGACTCACGCTCATGGGGACCATGAACCCGGCGGGCCGCACGACGTCAGTCCGCAATCCGCATGGACGTCCGCGGTCCGCACGGACGGATGCAAGCTGCGCGGTCGGGCCGGGCGAAAGCTCAAATTCGTTCCAGACCTTTGTGCCTTCGTGCCTCCGTGTGAGCCCACGTCGCGCTGCTCGCCGGAGCAGGCGACGCGAAAAACGCTCGGCAAATTCACGACCGTCCGAATTCCCGCGCCCACTCGCTTCGGAACCCGGAGCACAGCCGATACAATCTCCCACCGCACTCGCCGGACGTTGGTGAATTCCGACGTCCGGTTTCTTTTTGTGATCCGGTTTTTCCAGTGATTCAGCAGCGCGTTCCGCGTGTCGATTGAGAGTATCCCGTGCCGGCAACTTCAGTAATCGGGTTGCAGTGGGGCGACGAAGCCAAGGGCAAAGTCGTCGACCTGCTGACCGAAAAACATGACATCGTGATCCGTTACCAGGGCGGCAACAACGCCGGCCATACGGTCAAATTCGGCGGCCGGACCTACAAGCTCAGCCTGTTGCCCACCGGAATTCTGCAAAGCCACGTCAAATCCGTGATCGCGCCGGGTGTCGTTATCGATCCGAAAGCCGTGCTTCGCGAGCTGGATGGTCTGGAGCAGGGCGGGACGAAGTTTTCTGATCGCCTGATGATCAGCGACCGAGCTCACATCATCTGTCCGTGGCATCTGCTGGAAGAAGCGGCCTTTGAGATCTCCCGCGGCGCTGCGGCAATCGGTACCACCATGCGCGGAATTGGAACCTGCTACCGCGAAAAGGTCGGGCGATTCCATGCGATCCGGATGGGAGACCTGGTCTGCCGGGATTCCTTTGCGGAAAAGGTTCGCGAAATCGTCCCATTCAAGCAGAAGCTGCTGAACGCGCTGAACCCGGACAGCGAGCAGATGGACGTTGATCGGATCATCGAAGAATACTCCGCCTGCGCGGATCGACTGCGGCCGATGGTGAGCGACACTACAGCGTATCTGCTGGATTCGCTGGAATCCGGCAGGCGACTGCTGTTCGAGGGTGCTCAGGGAAGTCTGCTGGATGTCGATCACGGCACGTTTCCGTATGTAACGTCGTCCAACAGTTCCGGCTGCGGCATTCACAGCGGAAGCGGCATTCCGGAGCGGGAAATCAGCAGCATGATCGGCGTTGCCAAGGCCTACACCACGCGCGTCGGGGGCGGACCGTTTCCCACGGAGCTTGACAACGAAATCGGTCAAAGAATCCGGGATGCCGGCAACGAATACGGCACTGTGACGGGAAGGCCCCGACGCTGCGGCTGGCTGGACACCGTGGCGACTCGGTACAGCGCTCGAATCAGCGGCGTTGACAGCATTGCCATCGCGCTGCTGGACGTGCTTAGCGGGTTCGACGAACTGCACATCTGCGAAGCGTACGACATTCGCGGAACGGTGACGCGAAACATGCCGTCCCGCTGCGAAGATCTGGCCGTCGCCAGGCCCGTTCTGCGGCGGATTGAGGGCTGGTCGGAAGACATCACAGCAGTCCGCCGGTTCGAAGATCTGCCGTCGGCAGCGCAACGTTACGTACAGACCGCCGGTGAATTGATCGGCCGCAGAGTCTCGCTGGTTTCCGTCGGACCGGATCGCGAGCAGACGATCCACCTTGCCTGACGAACGGCACAGTTGCGGAGGCCGTGCGTGTTCACCGGCCGGGCACGCGTTCGTGCACTTCACCGGCCCGCGAGCGCCGGGTCGTCCCAGTACCGCAGCTGCAGTGGAGCGGCCGCAATACCGCGAAAGTCTTCACTGCGGCACTGCGTGAAATCCCTCCGCGGTACGAAAAACCCGCCGGGAACCTTCCCTACGAATGGGGCGTTGAAGCGGTTTCCTGGGTTTTCTGCTGCTGACCTGGTGGAATTGCTCCCGAAGAAAACTCCTGGTGGGAAAACCACACGGAGCAATATCCGCCTGCATCGATGAACACGTCTATCCAACAGATTCGCAGCAAGGGACACGACGCCATGGTTTTTAGTGCCAACAACAGCCCGACAAATGAACCTGATCCAGGCTTCAATTCGGGAACGAGCGGCCAGAGGGACTTTTCTGAATATCTGCCACAGGAGATCGGCGACTATGTTCGCCGGGTTGAATCGTTTCTGAACCAGTGCAGTCACGCTGTTTCCATCTTCCGGACCGACGCGCAGGTGATCTTTCGAAATCGGGCAGCGATCCGGCTGACTCAGGCGGAAGAATTGTCTCCGGCGGGCAACGCCTGGGAAACCGTCGGCAAGTACGCCGAACGTGTTGTGGCCGACGCGCTGCGGAATCATTCAGCGGAGTTCTCCGTCGTGTTTCCGATTCAGCAGCGCTGCTTCTGCATCTCCGGCAGTCTCGTGCGGAACGAATCGGATCGCATCATTGGAGCCATCGCGAACTTTTCGGAAGTGCATTCCGTTCCGCAGCTCCCGTCCGCATCGCCCAGCCCCTGCGGCGCGAATTCGACGGCCGCCGCTAAAGCGCAGTACGCGGAAAACGGCGATCCGTCTCTGGCCGACGAATCGCAGTTTCAGAGATGGCTGAACCGCCGAGCGGACGCGCGTCGCCGGATGCAAAAGTTGTCTCGCCGGGAAACTCAGGTGGCCAACATGGTTTCGCTGGGCAAGGCGAACAAGATCATCGCCCGCGAACTGGATATCAGCGTCAAGACGATTGAAAAACACCGAGCCAATGCTGTGCGAAAACTGGGTGTTTCCAGCACTCCGGAAATGGTCCGGATCGCGGTGATTGCTGAGGACAACCTGGAGGACCCGATCGGTTCGCCGGCACAGCTACCCAAACCGACGCCGACTTCGTTCGGCGGCGCCGCATTCAGTCCGCAGCAGAATTAGGAGTCTGCCAGGGACGATTTGCCGAACGCAGACGCGCGACCAGCGCGAGAGCATCGAAGGCAGGCCGGATCACAGGATTCGGGCTGCCTTTTTGCATGCGCAGCGGTACGGCAGCCTCGAACACTTGCGGCCCGACCGCTATAGTCCCGCTGCAATTGCACAGTCACTTCCGCGATTGACGGGACCACGCATGAAAATTCACGAGTATCAGGCCAAGCAGTTGTTCAAAGCCGCCGGCGTCGCCGTGCCGAAGGGAATCGTCGCGAAATCCCCCGACGAAGTCGCTGACGCCTTCAGAGAACTCGGCGGCGAACTGGCAGTCGTGAAGTCTCAGATTCACGCGGGTGGCCGCGGGAAGGGCCGATTCAAAGAACACCCGGATCAGCCGGGTGTCGTGCTGGCACGCTCCGCCGACGAAGCTCGCGAAAACGCCAAACGCATGCTTGGCAGCACACTCGTCACCATTCAAACCGGTGAAGAAGGCAAGCAGGTCAACACACTGTTTGTCGAACAGGGACTGAAGATCGCTCGCGAACTGTACCTGGGTATCGTCGTCGACCGCGAAATCGGCGGCCCGGTTCTGATTATGTCGTCGGAAGGCGGCATGGAAATCGAAAAGGTCGCCCACGAACACCCGGAGAAGATTCTTTCCGAACCATTCGACGCGGCCGTCGGACTGTTTCCGTATCAGGCTCGCAAACTGGCATACGCTCTCGGCTTCGACAAAGCCGCTGTTCGCAGTGCTGAGAAATTTCTGCCGAAGCTGTGCCGGTTCTTCGTCGACAACGACTGCAGCATGACGGAAATCAATCCGCTGGTCCTGACCGACGACAGCCAGCTGCTGGCACTCGACGCGAAGGTCAGCTTCGACGACAACGCACTGTTTCGACATCAGGACATCGCCGGTCTGCGTGACCTCAGCGAAGAAGACGCCTCCGAAGTTCGCGCCGCCGACGCGGGGCTAAGCTACGTCAATCTGGACGGCAACATCGGCTGTCTGGTCAACGGGGCGGGGCTGGCCATGAGCACCATGGACCTGATCAAACTGCACGGCGGCGAACCGGCCAACTTTCTGGATGTCGGCGGCGGAGCCAACGTCGACCAGGTGACCGAAGCCTTTCGCATCATTCTGTCGGACAGCAACGTCAAGGCTGTGCTGGTCAACATCTTCGGCGGCATCATGCGATGCGACGTGATTGTTGAGGCGCTGCTGGAAGCTTACGAAAAGGTCGGCTTTACAGTGCCACTGGTCGTTCGCCTGGAAGGAACGAACGTCGAGAAAGCCCGCGAGATGCTGGCCGCCAGCGGCCGTGACATAATCGCCGCGAGCGATCTGACCGACGCCGCAAAGAAGGTCGTCGCCTCGCTGAGTGCCTGAATCGCAAACTGAACACCGAAAACTGAAAACTCCCGAATGAGCATCCTCGTTACCAAAGAAACCCGAGTCATCTGTCAGGGTATCACGGGCAACTCCGGCCTGTTCCACAGTCAGAAGTGCCGGGAATACGCCGCTGAATGTCAGCCAGGTGTGGACGTTTTTGTCGGCGGTGTTACTCCCGGCAAGGGCGGCACCGAGATCGACGGGTTCCCCGTTTTCGATTCGGTGACAGAAGCTCGCGAAAAGACCGGAGCCAACACGTCCATGGTCTTCGTGCCGCCTCCGTTTTGTGCGGACGCGATTCTGGAAGCCGCCGACGCCGGGATCGAACTGATTATCGCCATCACCGAAGGCATTCCGGTGATGGACATGATCAAAGTAAAGCGGGTCCTGGAACATTCAACGTCGCGGCTGGTCGGCCCCAACTGTCCTGGCGTGATTACTCCCGGAGTCGCCAAGATCGGCATCATGCCCGGCTACATTCACACTCCTGGCGATATCGGCATCATCAGCAAGAGCGGAACGCTGACCTACGAAGCCGCATGGCAGCTTGGTCGATCCGGACTGGGTCAAAGCACCGCCGTCGGAATCGGCGGCGACCCGATCAACGGCACGAATTTCATCGACCTGCTGGAACTGTTCGAAAACGACCGGGTACGAAGGGCATCCTGCTGATCGGAGAAATCGGCGGTAACGCGGAACAGCAGGCCGCCGAATACATCAAGAGCAACGTGAAGAAGCCCGTGGCAGGATTCATCGCCGGCCAGACCGCTCCTCCCGGCAAGCGCATGGGCCACGCCGGAGCCATCATCAGCGGCGGTGGCGGCACGGCAGCCGAAAAAATCAGCGCGCTGCGAGCCGCCGGGGTCAACGTCTCCGACAGCCCCGCCGGCATGGGCGAAGCCATGAAAGCGGCGCTGGGGTAGGGCGGCAGCGTTCTCCGGACTCCGAGGCAGCGGCGACTCCTGCGCGAACACATGCGTCGGCTGGATTTCCGCGGTGATTCGTTCCCGATTCGGGTATACTCACGTGCGGAAATGCCGGATTTTCTGGAGTGACTGTTATGAGTGCTACGTCGACACGACCGATTACGACCGCCGAGTTCGAGCGCATGATCGAACGGGGTGTTTTCGAAGAAGAGTCGGTGAACAGTCCTCGAATCGAACTGATCCATGGAGCGCTTCACGAGATGCCCCCACCGAACCCGCCTCATGCATTCGTGGTTGACTGGTTGACGGAGTGGACCTTTCGCGTGACGAGCCGGGCGGAGATTAAGGTGCGGGTCCAGAATCCACTCGGAGTTCCGAAACTTGACAGCTTGCCGATGCCGGACCTTGCATGGATGCGGAACATATCTTTCCGAGAACGCCACCCGCTGCCATCGGATGTCCTGCTGCTAATCGAAGTGGCTGATACGAGCCTGCAGAAAGACCTTGGCATCAAAGCCGAACTGTACGCCGAAGCGTCGATCGCGGACTACTGGGTCGTGGACATCAACGCGTCAACAATCCACGTCCACCGCGATCCGGTGGGGACGGAGTTCGCCACCAGGTTCAGCGCGACAGGTGGCGATCATCTCTCGCCGCTCGCGAAACCCGATGCACGGCTGTCCGTCGCGGACCTCTTTGCCACTTGAAAAGCTGGTCAGAAGTTTGAAACCGGTGCATCCGGTGTTGAACCGTCATCCAGGTATCATCGGCATTCCTGTTGTGTGCCTCGAAGACGGTCAGGCCAGGGAACGATTCACACGTTCGCGGTGCCGGTCCACAGATACCAGTGGCACCGGAAGCCGCACACAACCAGGCGGTCGCCTCTTACGCTGTGCAACTCCAGGGGGATTCGCTGTGGCAAGGTTTACTTCCACCTCGTGTCGACAAGGACTTCTGGCATTGACTCTCGGTGGTGCCACGGCAGCAACCGTAGTGTTGAAAATAGCCGCAAGCCTGATCTACATGACTGTGGACGCGAATGGTCACATCCCACGGGGCGGACGGCATCGACGAAACCCCGTTGAAAGGGAAATTGAGACGTTGAAAGCGGAAGTGGATGAAAACCACCAGAATCGATCGATGTGTTGGCAGGAATCCGCAGGGACTGCGTCAACACGTCACCGCGTTATGGTGAAAGTTGCATCGCTTCGGGTGACACAACAACACGTCAAAGTACGATTGAATGGAACCGACAGCAGTAGCACGCCAGATTTCGGCAAACACGTATCAGATTATCTGTCCATGCGGAGAACGACCAATTTAGAGCGAGCACAATTGGCGTGCACGACACGATGCCGAAACTGCGATTGGTAACGTGTTTCCGTTAACATCCCGAAAGGACTGGGATGTTTTCAATCGTGTTGATCACCGTCGTCGCTCTACCTGTTCGTTGTGATGCTGGTCTGGTTGAACGGATCGACACCCAGTGATCGACTACCTGTCAATAGTCACGTCGACAAGGTCGCCGCTCAGACTAGGGAACCACGGCGAGAAGATGCCTGATCGTACAAGACCCGGAACCTGACACGGTGAGCGAGCCGCCGACCGGTGGACACGTTACCCGATTCGAGCTTCTACGTGGAATTCCGCTTCCGAATCGAGCATGTGGCCGGGTTTTCTGCGGGCAGGACAATGTGACCCTCGAACTCGAAAACGCGAAGATTACCGTCAACCAGAGAATTGTCCGTGGAAGATCGAGTACGTCGAGAAGCGGAAGTTTGCAGACAAATAGAACAGTCGCTACGGGTCTGATATGTGACTGCATCATGGCACTTCAGCCGGCAGTGAGATAGCGATTCCGGTTGATTCTCACGCCGCCCGCGGCATGAAGTGAAATGACAGCCGTTAAGTCGACAGTCGCATCGCGGTTTGACCGGGAAGTCTTTTCAGGAAGGCAACCGGGCATGAGCAATGCATGCAAACTCGTCCGATTCGACTGCGGACAGCGTCTCGCCGGCAGTGACTCTGCTGCCGATCCCTTGATTATCGCGGCATTGATCGTGTGCGTCGCCAGCCGCCGGGAGTTTCCTGCGGCGTGGATCTTCATGTGGTCACTGGCGATCCTGATCTATGCACTGTGCAAACTGGCGACCTGGCAGTCTTCGCCGTCTCACGCTCCGTGGTGGAAACATGCCGGTTATCTACTGTTCTGGCCCGGCTCGATGCGGACAGGTTCCTTTCGGCGGAACTCACCACTCACAAGGGCCAGCCGCGCGGGGATCATGTTGGCCACGGCAAGGATGCTTTCGGGGATCGCACTTTTCTGGCTGGTACCACGTCTGATTCCTGAAGCACCGGGTTTGATCCATGCGTGGTGCGGGATGGCGGGAACGGTACTGATACTGCACTTCGGCCTGTTCGACCTGCTGCTGCAGTTCTGGATGTCAATGGACGCTGGTGTACGGCCGCTGATGGATCATCCGCTGCGGGCGACGAGTGTCGCCGAGTTCTGGGGGCGTCGGTGGAACACGGCTTTTCGGGATCTTGCGAATCAGTTTCTGTTTCGTCGGCTGAGCCGGACTTTGGCGCCGACGTTTGCGCTGGCAGCTGTGTTTCTATTCAGCGGTGTCGTTCACGATCTGGTGATATCCATCCCCGCCGAAGGCGGCTATGGACTGCCGACTCTGTACTTTGCGATCCAGTCCCTGGCAATGCTTGCGGAACGGTCACGGCCGGGTCGCCGTCTGGGGCTGATGTCCGGCTGGAAGGGCTGGTTGTTTACGGCAGCCGTGCTGCTGATTCCTGTTCCGCTGCTGCTTCACGAAGCGTTTCGGAACAACGTTGTGCTGCCGATGATGTCGGATCTGGGAGCGTTGCGATGACCAGCCCTACAGCCGGATATTTCGTGGTTCTCGGTGCGCTGCAGTTCTGCATCCTGTTCGCGTCGGCGATTGTTCCATTTCAGCTCGACTGGAAAAACCAGCTCGCTCAACTGCCAAGACTGCTCAGACAACTGTTCTGGGTCTACGGTGCCTATGTCGTGCTCGCGATCGTGTCGCTGGCGGCGATCTGCGTTGCCGCGGCGGATGAACTGGCAGCCGGTGGCCGACTGGCAACGTGTTTCTGCATCTACGGCGCAGCGTTCTGGGGAATCCGGCTTTCACTGCAGCCGGTTCTGAACGCGAAACCCCATCTGACGAACCTGGCGCTGCGGATTGGTTATCAATCGCTGACCGTCGTCTTTGCGACCGTGACAGCGATGTACCTGGCAGCGCTGCTGTAGGCTCACGCTTCGTCGGCGGCCCAAGACCATTCGGCGAGTGTTGAGGTGTGGTCGCAGATTTCTTCCGGCTTGAAGTAGATGCCGATTTCGCGTTTGGCGCTGGCGACGCTGTCGCTGCCGTGGATTAGGTTCATCTGCCGGCTGGCTCCGTAGTCGCCGCGGATCGTGCCCGGGGCCGATTCGCGACCGTTCGTTTTGCCCATCAGCGTTCTCATTACGGACACGGCTTCCGGCCCCTGAATTATCATCGCTACGACCGGACCGGACGTGATGAAGCTTTCCAGATCCGGATAGAACGGCTTGGCTGCGTGTTCGGCGTAGTGTTCACGGCTGATTTCCGGCGTCACTTTCAGCATCTTCATCGCGATGATGCTGAGCCCTTTGTTTTCGATCCGGGAAACGATCGTGCCGATTAGTCGGCGCTGGACACCGTCGGGTTTGACAAGAATCAGTGTGCGTTCAGTTGGCATGTTTCAGTGTTCGGTTTTCAGTGTTCGGATTTGAGATCTCAGATTGTCAGACGCGAACGGCGTTCATCAGGTCGACGAATTCGCGGAACAGGTAATGGCTGTCGTGCGGGCCGGCGGAGGCTTCGGGGTGGTACTGCACTCCGAAAGCCGGGTGATTTTTGTGACGGATGCCTTCGACGGTTTCGTCATTCAGGTTGATATGAGTGACTTCGACGTCGTCGGGAAGGGATTCCGCATCGAGAGCAAACCCGTGGTTCTGCGACGTGATTTCGACTCTTCCGGTCGCCTTGTTCAGCACTGGCTGATTGGCACCCCGATGACCGAATCGCAGCTTGAAAGTACGACCTCCGCAGGCCAGTCCGAGCAACTGCAGCCCCAGACAGATTCCGAAGATGGGCTTCTCGCCCAGCAGTTCGCGAATCGTGGCGATGGCGTAGTCCAGAGGCTCGGGGTCGCCCGGACCGTTGGACAGGAAAACTCCGTCGGGGTCCAAAGCCCGGATTTCATCGGCTGTGGAACTCCCCGGCACAACGGTCACTCGGCAGCCATAGTCTTTCAGCCAGCGTGGGATGTTCCACTTCATGCCGTAGTCGATCGCGACCACATGGCGAGCGTCTGCGCCGTCTTCCTGTCTGCTGAAATCAGCCGGGCGGCCCAGACTATCCAGCGGATCATCCCAACCGGCAGACTCATGCGGCATCACGTCGCGGACAAGATCGATGCCCACCAGGCCGGGTCCGTCCTGCGCTTTCCTGACCAGCGAACTGTCATCGAGATCCGTTGTGGAAATGATTCCCTTCATCGCGCCGTGAATGCGAATCTGCCTCACCAGCGCCCGTGTGTCGATCCCCTGCAGGCCGATCACGCCGTGCCGCTTCAGATAGCTGTCGAGTGATTCCGTCGACCGGTAGTTGCTGGGGACGTCGCACAGCTCCTTGACAATGAAGCCTCGCAGAAACAGGCCGCGGCTTTCGACATCCTCTTCGTTGACTCCGTAATTGCCGATCAGCGGATATGTCATCGTCACAATTTGGCCGTTGTACGAAGGGTCCGTCAGGATTTCCTGGTAACCCGTCATACTGGTATTGAACACGACTTCGCCGTGAACTTCGCCTTCCGCGCCAAATCCAATACCGTGGAAAACCGAGCCGTTTGCCAGTGCCAGCTTCGCCGCACGAGCCGCCATGATTCACCTCGCTGGGGAGTCATTTTCGTCACAGGATCGCGACGAGATTCCGAGGCGGAGTTCTAGCAGACACGCAACGTGTTTCGAAGCATGGTCATCGCTGCGATGGCGGATTCCGGGAAATGCGATCTGCCGCGATTCCCGCGAACCTGCGCGAAGGTTGTTGTTTGTGCTAAGTTCCCGCAGATGTCGTTCGCATCGCTTCACGAAAAACGAATCGTCGTCACCGGCTCGTCCAGCGGAATCGGCCGGGCTATCGCCGTGGAATGCGCCGCGGCGGGATCGGATATCGTGATCAGTTGCCGAGCGTCTCGCCCCAAAGCGGAGATCGTTGCCGATGAAATTCGCAGGGCAGGCCGAAAAGCGGATGTTCTGGTCGCTGACATCGCTGATGACAATTCTCGGTCGGAGTTCGTGTCACGGTGCTTCGAAACGGGGCGAGTCGACGCGGTCGTCAACAATGCCGGAGCGGATCTGCTGACGGGAGCACTCCGCGACGCGCCGTTTTCGGTCAAGCTCAAGACGCTGCTGGACGTGGATGTCTGCGGCACCGTCGAGCTGTCGCGGGCATTCGGCCAGAGGTTCCTCAAACAGGGACACGGCAGCATTCTGACGATCGGGTGGGATCAGTCTGATCGCGGCATGGAAGGCGACAGCGGCGAACTGTTTTCCACCGCCAAAATCGCGATCATGGGATTCACGCGATCGCTGTCACTGAGTCTGGCTCCAACCGTGCGAGTCAACTGCATTGCTCCCGGCTGGATCAAAACCGACTGGGGCGAATCCGCCAGCGATTACTGGCAACAGCGAGTCCTGAACGAAACTCCGCTGAAACGCTGGGGTCTGCCGCAGGACGTCGCGGCGATGGCTCGCTTCCTGCTCAGCGACGAAGCGTCGTACATCACCGGCCAGGTGCTCAACGTCAACGGCGGGGCCGTGCGGTGAGTCTCGTCGACGATCTGGCACAGTTCATCGAAGACCGATCTCTCGTCGTCGCCGTGGCATCCGCCGTAGAGCAGGCCCGGACAGCTCCCGAAGAAGCACTGATCTTCGTCCGACCATTCCACAGTCTTCACATGCCGCGTGGCGGGGTGCATGACCGGGATTCCGATATGAATGCAGCTTCGAGTTTAAGCGCGAGCCCTGGCGATCGCTCGGCTTCCTTTTCAGACAAAGTTCTCGCGGTGCCTTCCGTACGACGGGACTCCGATCCCGTCGGTGAAATTTCGACGGGATCGGAGTCCCGCCGTACAGGATGTTCGCAAGCTGTGCCGGTTGAGACTTCCACGAGCGTGTCGCTCCTGTGGGGGTCGCGGCTACACGTGGCGGGTGACAGCGACGGCATGATCCCGACCAGCCGGTCGCTATACTTCCGCCACGATGTCAACTTCTTCAATCCCCGATTCCGAATCCTCGATCCTGTTCGTCACCGGCCGACTTGCTGAAGCCAGCCTTCGCGAGACGGTGGCACTGTTGTCGTCGAAGCTCGGGTTTCGGTACGAAATCGCCGTGCCCGGAGTTCAGGTCGCCGCGCTGCTGCATGTGGACCTGCTGCTGAAGCGTCTGCAGGTCCCCGCGTCCGTCAATCGCGTCATTCTGCCGGGATGGTGCCAGGGTGATCTGAAATTGCTGGAAGCCCATTTCCAGACCCCGTTTGAACTCGGCCCCCGGGATCTTCGCGATCTGCCGCAGCATTTCGGACTGGGAAGACGCGCCGACGTATCGCTTGACGGATACTCCATCGAAATCATCGCCGAGATCAATCACGCCACGCGAATGCCGCTGGAGGCCGTTGTGGCAGAAGCAAAGGCGATGGCGGCGGCCGGTGCGGACGTTATCGATATCGGTTGTGTTCCCGGCGAATCCTCCTGCCGCGTCGGCGAAATCGTCGCCGCTCTGCGACACGAGAAGCTGCGTGTCTCCATTGACAGCTTCGACCGCAGCGAAGTCACGCAGGCGGTTGAAGCCGGGGCGGAGCTGATTCTCAGTTGCAACCGATCAAACGTCGACTGGATCACGACGCTCGAGGCGGAAGTTGTGGCGATCCCTGACATGCCGAATGATCTCAGATCGCTGGATGACCTGATCGAGCGGCTGGAGGCCCGGGGCACGGAGTTCCGAGTCGACCCGATCATTGAACCAATCGGCATGGGGTTTACGCGGTCGCTGCGGCGGTACATGGAAGTTCGCGAACGGTACCCGGACGCAGCGATGATGATGGGCGTGGGCAATGTCACGGAATTGACCGAAGTCGATTCCGCCGGTGTCAATATGCTGCTGGCGGCTGTGTGTGAGGAACTGGGGATTCAAAGTGTCCTGACGACTCAGGTCATCAACTGGTGCCGTTCGACGGTTTCGGAACTGAACGCCGCTCGGCGGCTGGTTCACTACGCCGTCACGAATCAGGTGATTCCGAAGCATCTGGATTCGTCGCTTGTCATGCTGCGGGACTCGCGACTGAAGGAATTGTCGCCAACCGCGATCGAATCGCTGGCCCGGTCGGTCACCGATTCGCACTTTCGGATCTTCGCGGAGCAGGGCGGGCTGCATCTGATAAACCGGCACGGACACTGGCACGGAGAAAGTCCTTCCGCGATATTCGAAGCGGCACTGAATCACGACGCCAACAGCATCGACGCCAGTCACGCGTTTTATCTCGGTTACGAGCTGGCTCGTGCGGAGATTGCCCGGCATCTGGGAAAAAACTACACGCAGGATGAGTCGATGACGTGGGGACTGCCGGGTCCGCTGGCCGCATCGGCAGCGGTGTCGCATCATCGAAGTGGCGAAACGCAATAAGACGTGTCACCCAACGCGCACATACAGGAACTTGATTCCGGTCTCGGCGTCATTGACGTCCTGCGGCGTTTCGCCGGGGAAGACTTTCTGGTGCTGCTGGACAGTGCAGCCAGGATTCGGGCGCGAGACTCGCGGTATACATTCCTGACAGCCGATCCGATCGAAACCGCCGAAATCGATCGCTGCAGCTACGGCGACGATCCGTTCGCGATCCCGACACAATGGCAGACGCGACTTTCCAGGAAACTTCCGGCAACGGCTCCGCCATTCTGTGGTGGAATCGCCGGTCTGATCTCCTATGAAGTCGGGCACGCCTTCGAACGGCTTCCCCGCGCGCAGCGCGATGACCTGCACACGCCGGTGATCGCAGCCGGATTGTTCGACTGGGCGATCGTGTGGGACCACATCGAAAAGTCCGTGCGGCTGTGGGTGCTGGCCGTCGACGACGACCGGACGGCGGTGAACCGGCGAGTCGAATGGGTGCTGACAAAGCTGAACACCCCTGCACCTGAGCCGAGCGAACGGCACAAAGGCGATACCGGCTCAGTTCTCCTGGACGGGCATGAACTAGAACTTCGCTGTGATGTGCGGTCCAACTTTTCGCGTGACCGGTACCTGAAGGCCGTCAAGGAAGTCATTGAGTACATTCGCGCGGGTGACATCTTTCAGGCGAATTTGTCTCAGCAACTGACGGCCGAATGGAAGGGTTCGGCCGTTGACCTGTATCGCGGCGTTCGTCGTCAGAATCCCGCACCGTTCTGCGGGCTGTTGCAGCGTGGAAACTTCGCCGTTGTGAGTGCGTCGCCGGAACGGTTTCTCAGAGTGTCGCAGGGGCGGTTCGTCGAGACCAGGCCGATCAAGGGAACGCGCCGCCGTCAGCGGTCGCCGATCGCCAATCTGTTCACGTCCGACGCCCTCGTCGCCAGCGAAAAGGATCGCGCGGAGAACGTGATGATTGTCGATCTGCTGCGGAACGACCTGTCCCGAGTCTGTCGGCCGGGGAGTGTGCGCGTTACGGGGCTTTGTGAAATTGAGATGTTTGAGACTGTTCAGCACCTGGTATCGACGGTCGTAGGGGAAATTGCGACGGGCAAAAACGTGTGGGATCTGCTGGCCGCGTGCGTTCCAGGCGGATCGATCACCGGAGCCCCAAAGATCCGCGCGATGGAAATCATCACGGAACTTGAACAAACCGCGCGCGGCGCCTATTGCGGCAACCTGTTCTACTGCGGACCGCAGGCAGACTTCGACAGCAGCATCCTGATCCGCACGTTCACATTGAAAAACGGAGTTCTGCAGTTTCCCGTCGGCGGCGGCATCGTAGCGGACTCGCATCCGGCGGATGAATATGAGGAGACACTTCATAAGGCGTCCGGCATGCTGCGGGTGCTCGACAAAAGCTGAGTCGCTGCCGAATACGTGACAGCGGTCAGCAACGGCATTCCGCCTTCCGGCAGAAATCGCGCAATTACCCAGCCAGCCTGACGCGAACAACGGGCAGACTCGGGCTGCCCGGCAGATTCCGGTATCGCTTTTGGCGGAGCCGTGAAATCGGGGCATAAAGGGGAATTGCCTGACGCGGTCCCGATCACCGTCCGCCGATACTCTTTGTTGAGACAACCCACGGAATTGAGTGCTGCTGCGCTGTCTGATGCACACCGAATCGGCGCAGACCGCGGCATCGCAGCAGTTCCGGCAGAGCAGGATCGGCCCGCATGACGCAAGTGACCCGACGACTGGCGACAGTATTGGCGTTCTCCGCACTCTTGACCGCCCCCCGTTCGGCCTACAGTTCGGAATCCGGCGGGTGGTACCCCGGTTTCGAGGACGCTCAGAGATCAGCGAGTGATTCCGGCCAGCCGCTGCTGCTTCACTTTCATGCGACATATTGTGGTCCGTGCCGCCGGATGAACCGGGAAGTTTTCGGTGAACCCGATGTGCAGCAGCGACTCCGCAACGGAATCGCAGCTGCGGAAGTCGATGTCTCCGAACACCCCGAAATCGCTCAGCGCTACGGCGCCAGTACGGTTCCGCGTGACGTTGTGGTGTTTCCGGACGGATCCATCGAAACGGTCAACGTCGGTTTCATGCCTCGCGCGGCGTACATGTCGATGCTGGCCAGCATCGCGGACCGCGGTTATACAATGGCGGCCGCAAGGCAGCGACAACTTGATCTGCAGCGGCAGTCCGATCAGCAGATCACGCCGGAACCGGCTCAGGCCATTGTCGCCACGGACTCCGGCGACGATGCGCCAAACGACACGGCTGACGTCTCCCGGACCGAAGACGACAGCGTTCTCGGCCTGGAAGGATTCTGCCCCGTACGACTGCATGAGGACCGGGAGTGGGTCAAGGGCAGTCCGGAGTTTACCGACACGCATCACGGCGTTGTCTATTACTTCAGCGGCCAGAAGGAACTGCAGGAGTTTCGCTACAACAAGGACAAGTACGCCCCTCAGAATCTGGGCTGCGACACTGTTGTCCTGTCAAGTGAGCAACAGGCGGTCGCGGGACGCATCAAGTACGGTGCGTTTTTTGACGGACGTCTGTATCTGTTCAGTTCGTTTGAGAATCGCAAAGAGTTCAAAGCTCATCCGCTGCGATACACTCACATCCGCCATGCCATCAAAGTGGACCAGCTCGTCGGACAGCGGTTTCAATAGGCCGACGCGAAACAATGACGCCCGGCACCCGATGCTTCTGACGTGCGGCCGGTCATGGGGAACGCCTGTCAAAGTCGTTCCATGAATCGCATGAATTCCACTTCCAGCCGGCTGATATCACCAAACTCCGCCTGAAAGTCCGACAGCCGCTGCTCCGCGGTATAGGTCTCAAGCGGATCCCGCTGCCGAAGTCGGTGCAGGTAGGCGGCCAGGTTCTTTCGTCGCGAGGAATTCTCCAGCAGAAAGAATGTCAGCGCCCACGATTCGCTGTAGGAATCCAGTGTGTTCGCATGGAAGTACTTGTCGTCGGCGATCAGTTTGGCCAGATCTCCCATGGCACGTCGAGGACTGCGTTTGCTGTTGAACCAGTCATGACGTTCCTGATTCAGTCGATCCGTCTGCAGGTTTCGACCCGACTTGCTGCGCATGGCGTCCGGTTCCAGTGATGTCGCAAGGCCTTCGATGACCCACACCGGCGTGCCTCCCAGCCGTGAGTGTATGCCGATGTTGTAACCGACCTGATGAGTCGTTTCGTGGATGATTGTCGCAGCGGTGTTGCCGGCGACGTTAGCAAGCGCAGCGATCGTTGTATCGGCGGCACTCGGCGAACCACCGGAATTCCCGACCGGTTTCCGCTGCACGGACTTCAGCAGCGAGGCGTCGTCGAACAGCGCGACGCGATTGGACATCAGCGAGTAATAGCCCAGCAGCCCGCGCGCCGGAGGCACTCCGTCACGCTGGCAGTATCCAGCGAACTCCCGTTGCGAACCAAACACGACCGCGACCATGGGAACGTCCGGTTCCTGAACGTTGAACCCGCGAACACGATAGAACTGCTCCACTTCGCGGTAGATGTTTTCGAACAGCCGAGCGTACTCGGCGGCGCGACCGCGCGGTGCCGCGACCAGATAGTGTGTCGTGCCGGACACCTCATACGATCCGCCGAACTCCTTCTGCAGTTCGTCGCGAAAGACGTTGTCCGGGAACGGACGGAACCGGTCAGCCACACGTTCGAAACCGGTCAGATCTGCAACGCTTAGCTTCAGCAGCTTGCCCTGGCGGTCCATCAGCGAACACGTTGTCGTCGTCAGCGCCACGATCCGGCCGACGTAATCCTGTTCACTGTCCGTCACGCGAATCATGCGGTCGGTGGCGGTGACCGCCGGGCACTGAATCAGGACAACCAGCGTCGCCGTAATCAGCCCCCGAAGCACACCGGGCGATACCAGATGCGAAATCGCGAACGGACGGGCGGCGCACCGTCGGAGAGTGAAGGAAGACTGCATCGCGTGCGGAATGGTCCAGCAGACGTTTGAAGCGAACTGCCACGGCGACAATGACCAATCCGGGAGCTGATAAGAGAGGTATCGCTAACCTAGTGCGCCGCCGGATCGCCGATCGCCGAAAACCACGCGGTTCCCGCCGCTGTGTGCTTCACACTGCCGACGAAACCACTACAAGCGCTGCGATCGGATCAACCAGGCAGGTTTAGCAACTGCGAAAAGAATTCCCGCAGCGGCTTCACCTGAGCCGCCAGGGTCAGCACCACGACGACAGCGATTCCGATCGCCACCAAAACCGGCCAGCGTCGACCGGCAGGATCATCGGACCGCGCGACACCAGCAGCATCGTGTTGGCCAACGATGGCAACGTCGCTGTCCGAATCCTCCATTTCTGACGCATCGTCCGGCGGATTCTCGTCGTCGGGCGAGAAGCTCGACTCCAGCTCTTCACTCAACCTGCGATGCCGCTGCGCCAGCGCGCTGACGGACATTACGGTCGCCGCTCCCGATTGTTCATCCAGCCGCTGCAAAAATTCTTCAAAGGCAGTTGCATACGGTGACGATTCCGATTCGACCGACGCGACCTCACCGGGAAGCGCAGGATCGGGACTGAACGCTGTCGCGACGCCGGGGTGGCCGGTCGCTGGTGAGTGGCCTTCCTCCGCCGAGTGATGCTCTTCCGCCGACCGTGCCGCCTCCGCCAACGGCGCCTCAGCCGCCGGCTGTTCCCGGAATGGCCGCGTGTCGGAAACTCCGGGACGATCGGTCGGTGTCTTTTGCTGCGTGGCGTGAGTAACGAAGGGACCGTCATCCGCAAGGCGTTCCGGCGCCGAAGATTCTGCCGCGGAAACAGGCGGGATGGGCCGGTCCGAATACTTCGAAACGAACTCGTTGGCCGCCAGCCAGTCCTGAAACCGTTTCGACACTTCCGCTGCCGTCTGAATTCGCTGCGAGCGCTTCTTGACCATCATCTCATTCAGCAGCCCGGCGATCTCCGCGGGTACGTCCGGCCGCAGCTCCGTGACCGGTCGCGGCTGCTTTGTCTGATGCGCCAGAATTCGCTGCGGCAGACTTCCTTCATTGAAGGGAGGCTGTCCGGTCAGCATGAAGTACAGCGTCGCTCCCAGCGCATAGATATCGGCCCGCGAGTCAGCGCGGTGACTGTCAACGGCCTGTTCGGGAGCGAGGTAGTCGGCGGTACCGAGAACGCGTTCGTTGTACTGCCGTGTCAGATTCTCCTGCTCGCCTTCCAGCATGCTGGCCAGCCCGAGATCCAGAATGCGAATGTCGCCTTCCAGAGTTCGGAACAGGTTTCCCGGTTTGACATCGCGATGCACCAGGCCGGCCTGATGAGCGTACTCCAGACCCAGAGCCGACTGTCGGACAACTTCCGCGGCCGTTCGAATCGACAGCGGGCCTCGAGCGTTGACTTCCTCGCTCAGGTCCGCCCCGTGCAGCAGTTCCATCGCCATGAAATAGACATCCGATTTTCCGTCGGACACCGTGTGCAGACCGTAGACCCGCACGATATTGGGATGTTCCAGTCGCGACGCCAAGTCGGCTTCCCGCAGAAATCGTGGCAGGTAGGACGCTTCCTTCGCGCGCGAAGGCGGCAGGATCTTCAGTGCACAGATCTGCTGCGTTTCAACTTCTTCCGCCACATAGATCGTGCTCATGCCGCCCCTGGCCAGCAGCGAACACAACTTGTAGTTTCCCAGAAAAAAACCACGATGCTTTGCCTGCAGCAGCTTGTCCGCCTGCCACTGCGTTACCAGACGTTCCCGCACCAGCAGCTTTGCGAACGAATCTGCCTGGGCCGTTTCATCGGGATGCTCATCGCACAGCCGTTCGATGTCTTCGACGGACAGCAGCCGACTAAGTGCCAGCACATCTCGAAATGACTTGCTTGTCAGTTGCACAGTCATGCGTCAAAACACCACGCATCTGGTGCTGCAGTGAGTGAGCCCGGTGAAAACCACACCTTGAAGTCGTCCCCAGGATTGTGTTCAGGGGAATCGCAAGCCTGATCATTAGGCTGCTGACCCCGGCGGTACAAGTCGGCTATCGTAACGGCGGGTAACGCCTGCGGCCAGTGGGCTTCTCCGGCACTTGGCATGCGCCGTCGACCCGGAGATGCGCCGCCCGATCCCCGCTTTGCGACGCCAGGCCAATCAGTTCCGCGGCGCCGCACTCCGGAAGCCGCGCGCGCGTTTTGCAATTCGCCGTCGTCAGCATGGTCCGTAGCGATCCGGTTTTCAGCCCGGATCGACGACGGTCACGCCGCTGCAAACCATGACAGGACGCGCTCCGTATCCTCCGGAAGCACAAACAGCGTAAGCAATGTGGGAAGGGCTGGAAGGAGGAATGGCTCCGACCGCAGGCCGCAGACCGGCCTGTTCGCGATCTGCCGGGCTGAGCTCGTGCCCCTTTGCGTTGCGTCGTGCTCGCGCGCCTGGTCGCATTACGAAATGTGTCCGCCGCGAGTTTCCACGTAGACGGCGTAGAGCGACGTGCTGCCGGTCATGAAAAGGCGATTGCGTTTTGAGCCGCCGAAGCAGACGTTGGAACAGATTTCCGGCAGCAGGATCTGGCCGATGCGGTCGCCGTTCGGTGCGAAAATGTGAACACCGTCGTAGCCATCGCCGACCCAGCCCGCACTGGCCCACACGTTTCCGTCTTCGTCGGCACGAATTCCGTCGGCAAGTCCCCCGACCTTCTTGCCATTCAGTTCGAGTTCCATCGACGCGAACTCCCTGCCGTTCGCGAGGCGCTTTCCATCGACGATGTCCCAGACCTTGATGTTACGGGGAGCATCGGGATAGTGGCTGGCTCCCGTGTCGGCCACGTAGAGCTTCTTGTAGTCGTTCGAAAAGCATAGTCCGTTCGGCTTGTAGATCTCGTCCGTAACCTGTTCCACCTTGCCGGTCTGTGCGTCGATCCGATAGACAGCCTCCTTTTGATACGGCTGCGGGGACCCTGTCCCTGCCTGACGGCCTTCGTAATTCATGATGCCGCCGTAGCCTGGATCGGTAAACCACACGGCTCCATCGTCGGGGTGGACCACCGCGTCGTTCGGCGCGTTCAGCGACTTGCCGTTGAACGTTTCTGCCAGAACGGTTTCGGAACCGTCGTGTTCGTAGCGCACGACACGTCTTGTCTGATGCTGGCAGGAGATCTGCCGACCCTGATAATCAAAGGTATTGCCGTTGCTGTTGCCAGCGGGACTGCGAAACACACTGACGTGGCCGTCTTCTTCCAGCCAGCGCATCTGTACGTTGTTCGGAATGTCGCTCCACAGCAGGTAACGGCCGACTCCGTTCCATGCGGGGCCTTCTGCCCACAACATCTCTTTGCTGTGGTACAAACGCAGGATTGGCGAATTCCCGAGTTTGTACCTTGCGAAACGGTCGTCCAAAACGACGACATCAGGCTCCGGATATCGGACGGGCGGAGCGTCCGGTCCGTACTCCCGCCCGAATGCGACAGTCGTTGCCGTGGCCGCTGCAGCAGCCAGAAACGAACGACGGCCCAGTTGCACTACGGACGCTGGTTCGGTGGAGTCCGCGTTGTCAACGATGGTGTTGCCGTTCAATATTGCGTTCATGTTTTCGTCGCCTGTTAACCAAAGTGAATACGGTTCGAAACGCCTGCCGAACGTTAGCAAATCGTCACAGGGAACGGCACCGAAACTCGCGGACGAAGGACATGCGTGTTGGTTTGCATTTGTCGGGCGCGATGCCTGCCTCGTGTGAAGAAATTCCGTGAGACAAAATCTCGTCCGTGACGTCATGGATGACGTGCAGCAGATCCGGTCAATTGCCCGGCTGCTGGTGATCAAAATTCGGCATTCTTCCGAAACTTGCGGAAGGCGACGCGGATCGAGCCGCCTGAGCCGCGGAGCTGTTCGTGAGTCTGAAATCGATCACCGTGTCGGGCAAGCTTCCTCCTGAGAACGCGACGCTGCGCCTCACGGCGAAAACTTCCGACGCCGCGGCCGGTCTGACGGAACTCGTGAACGGCTGGACGAAGGAGCAGCTTGGCGAAGACGCTGCCAGTCTGCAGTTGGAATCTGACGGCGACAGCGCTGTGCTGAACGTGACATCCGTCGAACAGGCCATCGCCGTCATCGGATCAGTTCAGCGACTGATGACGGGGCAAAGCCGCCCGGCCACGATGACCTCACTCAAGCAGTTTGGCCTGGCGTTGCACAAATTTCGTGACGTCTTAGGTCACTTCCCGCCGCAGTCGCTCGTTGACGAAAATGGAAAGCGGCTGCTGAGCTGTCGAGTGCTGATCCTGCCGTACCTTGACGCGTACCCGCTGTATCAGGAATTCCGTCTGGGTGAACCGTGGGACAGCGAACACAACCGCAGGCTGATTGAAAAAATGCCGAATGTATTTCGGTCACCAGCCTCTGCGGGGCACGAACCGGACGTCGGGATGACGCTCTTCGTCGCACCGCTGACGGCCAGCACCATTTTCGGCCAGCCGGGCCCCGGCGTCAAAATCACAGATATCACCGATGGGACCAGCAACACGATTCTGCTGGTGGAAGCCGCTGCCGACCGGGCTGTGATCTGGACAAAGCCGGACGACCTGATGATCGATCTGAAGAACCCGCTGAGTTCGATCATCGACGAGAATGCTGACGGCTTCGCAGCGTTATTCGCTGACGGTTCGGCCCGGGTGTGGCCGAACGACATCGCCGTCGAGATGCTGCAGGCGATCCTGTCGATGAACGGCGGTGAACTCGTGGACTGGAACAAGTGAGGAATCGTACGAAATAACGCTTCCAATGGACTGCTCGCCATTGAGGCACAGCCGGGGGCGGCCTGCCCAGCCTGGGCGGGGCGCAGCGCGGGCCATCGCACAGCAGGGCATCACAGCCCTTGCCATCCAACGGACTGGCGGAGCATCTCCGGGCCGTGGCAGCCCGGTTGCAGCGCGGGCTGGCCGGGTTCCAGCCCCATTGCCGGATGCGGCAGCGTCGCTGGGTTCGGTGGCGCGAGCTGCGGATTTCGCACGGGGCCGAATCGTCCAACGACAACCATATACGCGGAGTTACATTGTCGAGAGACTGAGGCTTGCCCGCAAACTCCCGGTTGTTCTGAGTTTCACAGACGCGCTGGATGGCCCAATTCGTTGGCTCGTCGTCAGCCGCAATCGCCTGCACCTGCGGACCGGCATTGTCAAAGACCGTCTAAGTCTGGCGACCTACGGTATCGAAGACACAGAAAAGAAACCTGGCACAGACCTGACACTTTTTTCTGACATCCGGTGAGCGACGGGCTACAGATGGCCGTCAGATTCGCCGGCGAGCTGCTGCAGAATCCAGCCTCCATGGCACCAACTCCCCAGTTCCTGCACCGCATAAGTCCACGGGTGAAGATGAAACACGGCCACTTTCGAGAATTCGTTCCGGACCTGCTAGTGAGAGGCTCCTTCAAATCCCCTACGAATCTCTCGCCGCGGCGTTTTGCCGCTCAGTTTCCGCTTCGCCCCCCGGCTCCTGCACGCTCGAAACTCGTGATTCGCTGTCGTCAGAATTCTCCGTGCCGGTCCTTTTCGTCGTCCGGCTCGACCGCCGTCACGCCCGCGCGATCCATAACATCACACGCTCCGCATCCTCCGGGAAAACAAACAGTGTCAGACCGCAGATCATGATCCAGCTAAAGA